>DASQDN010000185.1:0-19728 GCA_035634155.1 Bryobacteraceae bacterium
CGGCAGGTGCGCAACGGCGCGCATATTGTCGATGTGTGCTTGCAGTCCACCGATCGGGATGAGATGAAGGACATCCCGCCCTTCTACGAGAAGCTGATCCGCAAGGTGAAGGCTCCGATCATGATCGACACGACCGATCCGAAGGCGATCGAGTTGTCGTTGACGTATTCGCAAGGCAAGGCGCTGATTAATTCCATCAATCTGGAGGATGGCGAAGAAAAATTCGAGCGGGTGTGTCCGATTGCGAAGGCTTACGGGGCCGCGTTGGTGGTCGGCACCATCGATGAAGATCCAGTGCAGGCGCAGGCTTTCACGCGAGAGCGAAAGCTGGCCGTGGCGCAGCGCTCGGTTGAGTTGCTGACGACCAAGTACGGGATTCCGCCGGAAGACATCATCATCGATCCGCTGGTGTTCCCTTGCGCTACGGGCGATGAGAATTACATCGGTGGCGCGGTGGAGACGATTGAAGCGTTGCGGATGATCAAGGAGAACATCCCTTACGTGAAGACGGTGCTCGGCGTGTCGAACATCTCGTTCGGGCTGCCGGCGTCGGCGCGTGAAGTGGTGAACTCGGTGTTCCTGTATTACTGCACGAAGGCCGGCCTGGACCTGGCGATCGTGAATGCCGAGAAGCTGGAGCGTTTTGCTTCGATTCCGGTGGAGGAACGCACGCTGGCCGAGAGTCTACTGTTCAATACGCCTCCGGTGAACGTTCCGGCGGATCATGCAGGGGCCGAGGTGTTGCGCGATGTTCCGCAGGATTGGCGGGAGCAGTCGCGCGAGCAGAAAGCGGCGGTGAACCAGTATCACATCGCTGCCATTGCGGAGCATTTCCGCGGACGCACGGCTCGCGTGAAGGCGACGAAATCGGAATTGTCGCTGGATGCCCGGTTGTCGAATTACATCGTGGAAGGCTCGAAGGACGGGCTGATTCCGGATCTGGATTTGAAGCTGGCCGAGGGAATGGCGCCGCTGGACGTCATCAATGGACCTTTGATGACGGGCATGGCCGAGGTGGGCCGCCTGTTCAACAACAACGAGCTGATCGTGGCTGAAGTGCTGCAATCGGCCGAGGCGATGAAGGCGGCGGTGAATCACCTGGAGCAGTTCATGGAGAAGGCCGACACCGTGGCGCGGGCTCGGATCATTCTCGCGACGGTGAAGGGTGACGTCCACGATATCGGCAAGAATCTGGTGGAGATCATCCTCAACAACAACGGCTACGAGGTTGTGAATCTTGGCATCAAGGTGCCGCCGGAGGATCTGATCAAGGCGTATCGCGAGCATAAGCCGGATGCGATCGGGTTATCGGGTCTGCTGGTGAAGTCGGCGCAGCAGATGGTGGTGACCGCGAACGATCTGCGCGATGCGGGCGTGACGGTACCGCTGCTGGTGGGCGGGGCTGCGTTGTCGGAAAAATATACGACGGGAAAGATTGCCCCCACGTATAGCGCTCCTACGTTTTATGCGAAGGATGCGATGACGGGCCTGCGCTTGATGAACGAGATCATGGACCCGGCTACGCGCGAGGAACGGTTGACTGCGGCAACGTTCTCGGATTTCGCTGCTTTGCCGGAGCGCGATATGGGCGAGAAGGTGGACGCCGGAACGAATCGGAGCGCGAAGGTGCGCGGCGATATTGCTATGCCGAGCGTCCCGTACCTCGACCGGCGGGTCCGGAACCTGCCGCAGTTGCAGGAGATCTGGGGCTATATCAATCCGTTCATGCTTTATGGCCGGCACATGGGCTATAAGGGCAACTTTGAGAAGCAGTTGCTGCAGCGGGAAGAGAAGGCGCTGGCGCTGTTCAATGACATGGAAGCGGTAAAGGAAGACGCGCTGACATGGATGAAGGCGAAGGCCGTATGGCAATTCTTCGAGGCCGAACGGGACGGCAACTCAATTCGATTGTTTGAGCCGGGGGCGAAGGATCCGGTGCACACGTTCGCGTTCAACCGGCAGCCTCGCAAGGACGGTTTGTGCTTGAGCGACTATGTGCTCGAGCCAGCGGCTGGGAAGCGGGATCATATTGCATTGTTTGTGGTGACCGCGGGTGAGGGCGTGCGCGAGAGGTCGGAGGCGGCGAAGAATGCGGGTGAGTTCTTCAAGGCGCATGCAATCCAGGCGCTCGCGATTGAGACGGCGGAAGGTTGTGCGGAGTATGTGCATCGCCGGCTGCGCGAGGATTGGGGCTTCCCCGATGCGCAGAGCATGACCATGCAGGAGCGCTTCACGTCGCGGTACAGAGGCAAGCGGTATAGCTTCGGATATCCGGCATGTCCGAACCTGGATGACCAGCAGGGAATCTGGAAGCTGATTCGGCCGGATGATATCGGGGTGCAGTTGACAGAAGGGATGATGATGGAGCCGGAGGCGAGCGTTAGCGCGCTGGTGTTCCATCATCCCGATTGCGCTTACTTTACGGCGAGTGATGATGTGGAGGAAGCGGCGGCCGCTGGGGATTGAGGTTTCGAAGGCCGGCGGCTTGGTGGCTGAGCTTACAGGATAGGGTTTCCGCGCGTTATGAGTAGACGGTTATGTCTCTCATACAGTTCGTTGGCAATTATGAAGATCTTTCTACGGACCGCGGTTATCAGTTCAAGTTCTACTGCGACCATTGTGGAAACGGCCACATGTCGGAGTTTGAGACCTCGCTTGTAGGAACCGCAGGGTCTGCGCTCCGGATCGCCTCAGATCTGTTTGGCGGATGGTTCAGCTCGGCTGGAAATTCGTCGTATGAGATCCAGCGGGCAGTCGGCGGTGGTGCGCACGATCAAGCGCTGAAGCGCTCGGTTGAGGCCGCCAAGCAGCACTTCAAGCAATGCTCACGGTGCGGCAAGTGGGTGTGTCCGGATGTTTGCTGGAACCACTCGGCTGGTCAGTGCGAGCAATGCGCGCCGGACTATGCCGAAGAGTTCGCATCGGCGCACGCTCATGCTAAGGCGGCAGCGGCTCGTGACCAGCTTTACGCGAAGGCTGTCGAAACTGACTACGTGTCGGGTTTGGACATGCGGGCGGGGGCGATCCAGTCCTCTCATGCGCCAGGTCGCTGTGGCTGCGGACAGGTTGTGAGTGGAAAGTTCTGCTCGGGTTGTGGCCAACCTGCGGCGCGTGTGAAGCATTGTACTGACTGCGGCGCCGCGCTGCAGGGCGCGGTCAAGTTCTGCCCTGAATGCGGGTCGAAGACCGGGTTGTAGCTAGCGCGAGAAGATGACTCCAATGCCGGTCGAATACAGGAAGTCATTGCGCTTGCGGCCGGGGATCGGGTTGCTGAGATAGCGATCGCTGACCGAAACGTCCCACGTGAGCCAGCGCGTGAGCTTGGTGTTGGCTCCGACGTCGAAGTTTATACGGAATTCGCCGGTGCGGGTCAAATTGGCGAAGGTTCGCGAGCTTTGATGCAGAGAGGTGACGGGCGAAAGTTTGTATGTGAACTCGTCGCCGAAATAGGCCTCGCCTGCGTGCCTGGTGAACGCTGCGCGGCTCGCGCTGTCGGAGAATGCTTCGCGATTGTATGCGCCGCCGCTTTGCAGGTCGAGGCGGCCGCGCTCGCCTTTCCACAGGACGATACCGAGGCCGCCACCCAGAACCAAGCGCAGATCGAGATTCTGGAAGCGATCGGTTTCGTAATCATTGAAGACGTTGTAGGTGAAGCGGTCGCCGAAGTTGCGGTTATAGCCCCAGCCTCCGCGAGTCGCTTCCGCAGTCGGCGCGGAGACTCCGTCGACGGTGGCGGAGGCTCGGATGGCGTTCAGTCGTACGGTGGTCTTGTCGGTTGAAGTCACACGCGCGGCGTTGAAACCCGTAGTGAACGTTAGGGCTCGAGCGTTGCCTCGCACGCCGGCCCAGCCTAGGGTACCTGTTCCGGCCCAAAGCTGCGTCCACCCAGGGTGGAGAAGACGTTCATAGGAGCGCTGCTCGTCGCTGCTGCGAATCGCAATCAGGTCGGCGAGAGAAGACTCCTGGCGAGCTTCGGCGGCGGCGATCTCAATGCGGTCCTCCCGCGTGGTCAACGTTCCCGACAGGGTACGGTTGCCGGGAAGCTCGACGTAAACGGGTTTGTCTGCGGTGAGGGTGGCGACCTGGTCCCATGGGACCGTAATCGCGCCGAATACATCGCTCTTGAAGCTCAGAGTCTTTGCATCTTTCTTCACGATTGCGCCGGTGATGCGGTCACCATTCCTCAGAATCACCTGATCGGCTTGCGCGAAGGCAGTCAAGACGAGCAGGCAGACGGAAATCGTCAAGGCCGGTTGAGAATTCACTGTGATTCTCAATTGTAAGCCTGAGCTTGACCTGTCCCCAGCGCTGTGGTTAGATCGTCGCCTGAGCCTCCATGTTGCCTCCCAATTGCGTTCCGCTGACACCCATTCGGTTCCTTCATCGCGCGATGGATCTGTTTGGCCGCAAGGTCGGAATCGTTTGCGGCTCCCGGCAGTTTACGTTTGCGGAGTTCGGGGAACGGTGTTTGCGTCTGGCGGCGGCGCTGGAAGACCTCGGCGTTCGGCCTGGTGATCGCGTCGCGTATCTCAGCTTCAATACACACCAGTTGATGGAGGGCTACTACGGTGTGCCGATGGCCGGCGCCGTTGTGATGCCGTTGAATGTCCGCCTAACGGCGACTGAGCTGGCGGCGATCCTCGCACACTCGGGAGCTCGGCTGCTCTTGTATGAGGCTGACTTTGAGGAGACGGCGGCGGCGCTTGGGGTGGAACGCCGGATTCGACTCGATGATGAGTATGAGGCCATACTCGCGAGCGCAACGCCGCGCCGGGTGGACTTCATGGGTGTGGATGAGCACTCGATTGCCGAACTGTTCTACACCAGCGGCAGCACAGGCACGCCAAAGGGTGTGGCATTGACGCATCGCACGTTATACCTGCATGCGATGTCGGTGGCGATGTGCTATCGCGACCCTACCGAGATGGTGGATCTGCACACCATCCCGCTGTTTCATGCAAACGGCTGGGGTCGTGCACACGCATCGACCATGATGGGCGTGAAGCAGGTGATGGTGCGGCGGTTCGATCCAGTCCGCGTTTTCGAACTGATCCACGAGCATCGCGCTTCGGAAATGTGCGTCGTCCCAACCATGGCGAATGCGCTTCTGGCCGTGCCGGATGTGAGCGCTTACGACCTGACGAGCATGCGACAGATTCATATCGGCGGAGCGGCTTCGTCCCCGGAGCTAATCGAGCGAATGGAGGCGCGGTTCCCATGTCCGGTGTTCGCCGGATATGGGTTGACGGAGACGGCTCCGGTGTTGACGCTGGCGCGGCCGAAAAGCGATGTGACACACGCGTCCGAGCGGGCGCGGTTTGAACGCCAGGCGATGACCGGATGGGCCATTCCTGGGGTTGAACTGCGGGTTGTGGATGCCGAGAACGTCGATGTGCCTCGTGATGGCTGCAGTATCGGCGAGGTGATCGCGCGCGGGGATCACATCATGACCGGTTATTACGAAGAGCCGGAAGCGACACGCGCGGTATTGATCGACGGCTGGCTCCACACGGGTGACATGGCGATCTGGGATGAGACAGGATTCATTCGCATTGTGGATCGCAAGAAAGAGATCATCGTCAGCGGCGGTGAGAACATTTCGTCGCTTGAAGTGGAGAAGGCGATCTCGGCGCATCCGGACGTTTATGAGTGCGCAGTGGTGGCCGCTCCCGACGAAAAATGGGGCGAAGTTCCGGCGGCAGTGGTGGTATTGAAGGATGGGGCTTCCGCCGATGCGGGGACGCTGATAGCGTTTCTGGAAGGGCGGCTGGCGAAGTTCAAGATGCCCAGACGCATCGACTTCTGCACCGAGCCCTTGCCAAAGACCGGCACTGGCAAGATTCGCAAAGTTGTATTAAAAGAACGTTACTGGGAAGGACTGCCGCGACGCATCCAAGGCTAGGAGTTTCGGCCGGCTTGCGCGGAAGCTTGCGCCACCATTGCAAGCTCTGTAGACTAGCACGGGTAGTGAGGGTGTTTCTTCTAGCTATCGCTCTCGCGGCTTCCATTGAGGCGCAGGCGCCGGTACGGCTGCCCGGCTCATGTTCGGTTGAACTGGTCCAGCAATTGGACCTAAGCTGCTCGCCCGAGGAGCCCTGCCCGTTATACCTCGAGATCAACGACGTCGAACTGGTTGGCGAGCGCATGATGGCGGCGGGGAATGTGAATACGCCATCGGCGACCTTGCAGTCGCTGCTGCTTTTGAGCGATGACGCAGGGAAGACGTGGACGGAAGCGCATACGCGGATTCCAGGCGCGGCCCTTACGAGCATTCAGTTCATCGACTTTGAAGTGGGCTGGATTAGCGGTCATGTGCTGCATCCGGATGCTCGCGATCCATTTTTCCTGATTACTTCCGATGGGGGAAAGACGTGGCGGCGCAGGGCGGTGTACTCGGAGCCGAAGAGCGGCGCGGTTGAATTTTTCCGATTCGATTCGCGCACTTCGGGAAGGATGGCCGTGGATCGCGGGCGCGCGGGCGAGAACGGGTTGCGGTACGAGCTGTGGGAGTCTATGACGGGCGGGGATAGCTGGAGCATCCGGCAGGTGGATTCGCGGGCGATTCCCTTCCCTGGCGGCGATGCTCCGCGGACGAAGCCGGTGCGGGTTCGTACGGACGCAGCCTCCAAGTCGTACAAAGTGGAGCGGCAGGACGCGACCCAGTGGCGATCTTTGGCATCGTTTGCAGTGGCGATGGGCCAATGCAAGCCGGAGGTATCCGAGCCGAAGGAAGAGCCTGAGCAGCCGCCCGCCGCGGCTCCTCCCGATTCGCCGGCGCCGACGTCCAAGCCAAATGCACCGCCTCCGACACTGCGCCGCGGCGGTGGGCGATCCCAGTGAGCGCCATCGAACTCGAGCTGTTCCGCCAGATGCTTGGGTCCGTTGCCGATGAAATGGGCATCGTGCTGCGGAAGACTGCCTACTCGGCCAATATCAAGGAGCGGCGGGATTATTCGTGCGCGGTGTACGACGCGCATGGCCAGACGGTGGCCATGGGCGAGCACATGCCCGTGCATTTGGGCGCGATGCCGATGTCGGTGGAACATGCTCGGCGGGCGTTTCGGTTTGCGCCGGGCGACGTGGTGATTTTGAACGATCCATTTCAAGGCGGCACGCACCTGCCCGACATCACCGCCGTTTCCGGTGTATTCCTGCCCGGAGATAAGAAGCCGTCGTTTTACGTGGCCAATCGAGCGCATCATGCCGATGTGGGCGGGATGAGTCCGGGTTCAATGCCGATGGCTCGGGAGATTTTCCAGGAGGGGATTCGGATTCCGCCGGTGCGGTTGGTGCGGGGCGGGCGGCTCGAGTCGGAGATTTGGAATCTGATCCTGGCCAACGTACGGACGCCGGTGGAGCGCAATGGCGATCTGCAGGCGCAGTTGATGTCGCTTGATCGCGGCGCTGAACGGCTGACGACGATTGCAGCGCGATATGGGCGTTCGGTAGTGGCGCGAAACATGCGGCGGCTGCAGGATTACAGCGAGCGCATGATGCGTACGGCCTTGCGTGATGTTCCGGACGGGACGTATGCGTTCGAGGATTACCTGGATAACGACGGCATCGGCGACACGCCCGTGCGTATCGCCGCGGAAGTGCGTGTGCGCGGAGACGGCGTGGAGGTGGATTTCACCCGCAGCGATCCACAAGCGGCGGGTCCGGTGAATGCGAATGTCGCGATCCTGACCGCGGCGACCGGGTATGTGTTCCGCTGCCTGCTGCGCGAGCAGGCGCCATTCACGGCAGGGCTGTTGCGGCCGATTCGGATTGTCGCGCGGACAGGATCGGTGGTGTCGGCGGAGGCTCCGGCGGCGATGGCGGCAGGGAATGTCGAGACCTCGCAAAGGATCACGGATGTGCTGCTGGGAGCTTTGGCGAAGGCGCTGCCGGACCGCATCCCGGCGGCGAGTTCGGGGACGATGAACAACCTGAGCTTTGGCGGCTGGGACTGGCGGCGCAGTCGTCCCTTCGCTTACTACGAGACGGTGGCCGGCGGTATGGGAGCAGGGCCGCAACACTCGGGCTTATCGGCAATTCACACGCACATGACCAATAGCTGGAACACACCCGTGGAAGCGCTGGAGCACCAGTATCCGATTCGGATGCGTGAATACAGCATCCGGCGCGGGTCGGGTGGAGCGGGCGCGCGGCGGGGCGGCGAGGGCATTGTCCGCGATTGGGAGTTTCTGGAAGCCGCGAAAGTAACGCTGCTAGCGGATCGGCGGGCGCGGGCGCCCTATGGGTTGGCCGGGGGCGAGCCTGGTTCGGCTGGGCGAACGTTGCTGGTCCGTGGGGATAAAGGGACGGTGCTACCCGCTAAGACCGAATTCAATGTGGGACCCGGAGACAGAGTGCGAATCGAGACTCCGGGAGGAGGCGGTCACGGGCATCCAGTATGATGATTGCTTGCCCGGAGAACGTTCCCGAATAAAGGCTCTGCTGGAGCACTCGGTCCTGCTGGTGTTTCTTTGCACGGTTATCGGCGCTGCTGCGCAGATCCTGCTGAAGATGGGCGCCAATCAACTATCGAGCTCAAATCCGGTGAAAATGCTGCTGAATCCGTGGGTATTTTCCGGGTATGCGCTGTATGGGATCAGCACCGGGTTGTTGATTCTGGCGCTGCGCAAAGGGCAGCTTTCGGTGCTGTATCCGGTAATCGCCCTTACGTATGTTTGGGTGACCATCCTGTCGATTGCGATCTTCAAAGAATCGTTGAATCCTTACAAGGTTGTCGGGCTGTCGGTTGTGGTGGCCGGTGTTGCCGTGTTGGGCCGGGATTCTAACGCGTGACTACTCCGCTATCTTCCATCTTGCTGGTGATGCTCGCCTCGTTCATCGGCTCATTCGGCGCGGTGCTGCTGAAGAGCGGCGCGACAAAGTTGAAGCGGCAATGGCGCACCCTCGCCTACAACTGGCGCCTGGCCGCGGGGATCGGGTCGTTTCTGCTGTCGTCGATCTTCTTCGTGATGGGCGTGCGACACGGCGAACTGACGGTGCTGTATCCGATCAATGCGCTGGGATACATCTGGACTCTGGTGTGGTCGCGGTTATTCTTCGGAGAGCCTTTTACGCGGAATAAATTCCTGGGGCTAACGATGATTCTTCTGGGCGTTGCATGCCTGGGGCTCGGGAGTCGCTAGGCGATTTCGGCTTCGGGTTCCGGCTTCTTCGGACGCGCATCCAGGCGCTTGGCGATCATATCCGCTTTAGCCCTTTCGAATTTAGGCGTGCCAAGGGTGTAGCCGGCTTCGATTACTTGCAAATCCGTAATTTCCTGCGCGGCGGGCACGTGCTTGGTCAAATAGTTCTTAATGCGCTCCTGCACCACGCGCTGAGTGGATCGCAGCGCCAGGTATGTGATCTGCTCGCCCGGCGCGTTCGATAGCAGCGCGTAGATCTTCGAGGCTTTCTGCATCGATGGCGCGGCAATTTCTTTCTCCAGTTTGGCGGCGCGGGTAGCGAGTTTCAACCACGAGGGCGAGTGCGCCGAGTCGAGGTCGGCGACGGCTGCTTTGTCTTTGGCCGCAAGGTTTTCCGCGATCAGCGCGAAGAACACGGCGGCCTGGTCGCCTCCGAGGTCCAGCCCGAAGGGGAGGGATTCGCGGAATTTCTGCAGCTTCTGGAAGGTCGCGATGTTGAGGGCTTCGCCTTTGAGTCCCGGGGTGACGAGTTTCAGGACTCCATCCTCATCCCACGCCTGGAGGAGGTCGGCGATGTTTGGCTCGTTGGCGGCCTGACGGAGTTCACGCAGGAGTTCTTCGCGAGTGATGTGTTCTTCCGCCTGTGCTTCGCGCGCATTCCGGATCTGCGACACCGTCCGTTCGGCGATGGTGAAGCCCATCCGGACACGAAAGCGAGTGAGACGGAGAAGGCGTACGGGACTCGCGTAGAAGACGTAGCTGTTCGTGCTGCGGATCTCTTTGCTTTGCAGGTCTCCCATGCCGTTGACCGGGTCGACCAGGAGTCCGCGAGAGGCTCGGTTGAGGGATAAGGCGATCGCGTTGATGGTGAAGTCGCGGCGGCGGAGATCTTCGTGAATGGTCGCGGGCGCTACCTGCGGTTTGGCGCCGGTTTTCGTGTACTTTTCCGTGCGCGCCATGCTGATTTCAAAGGTAACGCCTTCGGGCGAGACGAGTTCGGTGATTTTGCGGCTTGCGTCGCTATAGACGACTTCAGCCCCGAGGTTGTCCGCGATGCTCTTCGCAAGTTTCAGGGCTGGGCCTTCCAGGGTGAAGTCGAGATCGCGAATGGGGAATCCACCGAACATGTCGCGAACGGCTCCACCGGTGAGGAACAGGTGCACGTTGGCTTCGGCCGCGACGCGCTGGACCTCGGCCACGACGCGATTCTGCGCCGAGGTCAGGTGGTTCTCGAGCATGAACATGTAATCGCTCATCGCGACCTCGGGTGATGGGTGTCGACCGTGCTGCGCAGTCGCGCCTTCAGGACGTGAGTGTAGATTTCAGTGGTCGAGATATCGGCGTGGCCCAGCATGGTTTGCAGGCTGCGCAGATCGGCTCCGCGTTCCAGCAGGTGCGTGGCGAAACTGTGTCGCAGGAGGTGCGGGGTCAGGTTCTGCCAGATTCCGACGGTCTTCCCGTGGCCTTTGAGGAGTTTCCAGAATGCCTGGCGCGTCATCGGGCCGCCTCGGTTGGTGAGAAAGAGAAAGCGGCTGGAGTGCTTGCGACCGGCTTTCAGGTACGTGTCGATGGCCGCGGCGGCGGTGCGGCCCATCGGCACAATCCGCTCCTTGCGGCCTTTGCCGATGACTCGGATGATGCCGAGTTCCAGGTTCACTCCGGCGGTTTCCACGGCGCAAAGTTCGCTGACTCGCAGCCCTGTGGCGTAGAGGAGTTGAAGCATCGCCCGGTCTCGGAGGCCGTTCGGCTTGACGGGATCGGGCGCGTCGAGCAGAGTGTCGACCTGTTCCAGGGTGAGGTATTTGGGAAGCGTCTTCCACTGGCGAGGCAACACGAGCGTTTGCGTCGGGTCGGCGGAGACGCGCTTCTCCTGGAGGAGGAAAGCGTAGAAATTGCGAAGAGTCGTGATGTGACGGGCGATGCTGCGACTGGAAAGTTCGGCGGCGCGCAGTGAATCCACATAGGCGTGCAGGGTCGCTACGCTTTCCGGATCCTTTTCCGTACAGAACTCGGAAAACCGCCGTAAATCCTGACGATATGCCGAGATCGAGTTGGGAGAAAGCCCCTTCTCAACCCGGCAGAAGCTTAAAAATGAGTCCGCCAAGGCCATTACGGCGTTGGCCGACGTGGTCGAGCCCCACCGCATCCTGCCAATGATACAATAAACGCCGCATTGTTGATGCAATCGGTGACCCAGGTTACAAACCGGGTCGCGCTACGGCGGGTCCACTACGAAAAAAGTTCAAATCCTCCGCTTTGACCGCGAAGTCCTGTCCGGTTTCGTCAATACGACTGCGTATCTGACGGAGCACGGGGTGGAAATTCTGTCACTTGCGGGGAATGTGACGATCGCGCCCTATGCCGACGTGAAGGCCGTGCTGTTTGTCCGGGAGTTCGATTCCGGGCTGGATTCAGCACTGCGACGGGGCTTTCTGAGCAGGCCCAAGCTCGATGGATTGTGGCTGCGGCTGATGTACCGGGACGGCGACCAGCAAGAAGCTGTGATGCCGAACAATCTTCTGCATGTCGAGCCGCTCGGATTCAACCTGATTCCGCCGGAGACGACGCAGCGGCTGTGGGTGCCTCGGCAGGCGCTGACATCGGTGCAGGTGCTCGGCGTGGTCGGTTTAAAGGCCGCTGCGGCCGCCAAGCCGGCGAAGAAGGCGGCCTCTGCCAAAGAGCAGATCGGGTTGTTCGAGCAGTCCTCTTAAGAGTTGAGCAGTTGGCCCGGGTCCGTGATGGGCAACTGGCAGGTGAAGTTCTCACAGACGTAGGCGGCGGCCTTTCCTTCGAGCGGCGGCATGTTCGCCGAAGCGGGAACATCGCCTGCTTTCAGAAATGTGTGGTTCGGCAGGAACCGCGTGCGAAGGACGTCGAGGAGTTCGGACAGGTCGTCGCCCGCAAAGACGATCTGCTGCGGAGGGGCGATGTGGCGCATCAAGGCCACCAGCATCTGCGGCATCGCGGTGGGTGAGCTTGCCATTTTGGAAGCGAAGGCGGCCAGCGCTTTCTCCGCGGAGTCATTCAGAGACTCGTCGCCTGTGGTGTGTGCCAGGCGTAAAAGGTTGAGGGTGGCGATGGAATTGCCGGAGGGCTCGGCGCCGTCGTAGTCTTCTTTGATACGCATCACCAGGCTCGTATCACCTTGCGCTGTGCTGTAGAAGGCTCCCGATTCTGTGTCTTCGAATAGTTCACGCATGGTGGCCGTGAGTTGAACGGCGGCGTCGAGGTACTTCACATCGAAGGAGGCTTCGTAGAGGTCAAGCAGGCCGGCGGCGAAGAATGCGTAATCGTCCAGGAATCCCGGGATGGCCGCTTCCCCCTGTCGCCAACGTCGGAGGAGGACGCCGTCGCGCACCATATCGCGAAGGATGAAGTCGGCCGACCGTTTCGCGGCTTCGAGGTAGCGCGGTTCGTTGAGGATGAAGCCACCCTTTGCGAACGCGGAGATCATCAGGCCGTTCCAGGCGGTGAGGACCTTATCGTCCAGGTGCGGCCGGACGCGGGTGTCGCGGACCGCCATTAGTTTGGTGACGGCGTCACGCAATGCGGATTGCACTTCGGCATCGGTGACGTGGAACTGGCGGGCGGCGTCCGCGATGGAACGTTTTTGATACAGAATGTTTTTCCCAGTAAATTCAGCATGCGGGTCCTCGGCGACGTTGCCGTTGGATTCAACGCCGTAGATGTAGGAGATCCATTCCGCGGCCGGCGCGCCGAGGGCGGCGTCGATCTCGGCTCGCGTCCATACGTAGAATGCGCCTTCGCCCTTTTCGTGCGGATTGGCGGGGTCGATGACGCTGTCGGCATCTTCGGCAGAGTAGAAGCCTCCCGCCGGATCCGTCATATCGCGGAGGACGTATTCGAAGATGTCGCGGGCCACTTGGGCGAGCGACTGATCGTCTGAAACCTGGTAGCCTTCCAGGTACGAGATGGCTAGCTGCGCCTGATCGTAGAGCATTTTTTCGAAATGCGGAACGAACCAGCGGGCGTCGACCGAGTACCGGTGGAAGCCCCCGCCGAGCTGATCGTTCATGCCGCCCTTGGCCATCTCTCGCAGCGTGAAGAGCACCATCTGCGCGCCCTCTTCGCTACGCGTCTTGTTGTAGTAACGGAAAAGAAAGTTGTAAGCGACGCCGCGCGGAAACTTCGGCGCATTGCCGAAGCCGCCGAGGCGCGAATCGAACATGCGGCGGAAGTGCTGGAAGCCCGTGTCGAGAATGTCTTCGCTGGGTTTGTATGAGGCCCCGGGTGCGAGGTGCTTTTCGAGTTCGCGAAGAATATCGTCACCCGATTCGAGGATCTGCGCGCGGTCGGATCGCCATGCATTCGCGAGCTGTTCGAGGACGCTGCGGAAACCGGGGCGTCCCCACCGGCTGTCGGGCGGGAAGTACGTGCCGCCGAAAAAGGGCTTCAGGTCGGGCGTGAGCCAGACGGACATCGGCCAGCCGCCGCCTCCCGTAGTGGCCTGCACGAACGTCATGTAGATGCGGTCGACGTCCGGCCGCTCTTCACGGTCGACTTTGACGGGGATGAAGTAACGGTTTAAAACTTCGGCGATATCCGAATTTTCAAAGGATTCGCGCTCCATCACGTGACACCAGTGGCACGTCGAATATCCGATCGAGAGAAAGATCGGTTTGTCTTCGACGCGCGCTTTCTCGAAGGCTTCCGGGCCCCAGGCGTACCAGTCGACTGGATTGTGCGCGTGTTGCAGAAGGTACGGGCTTTTTTCGTTCGCCAGTCGATTGGTATGCATTTGTGAAAAACCTCACCTTCGATTCTCCCATTCATGTCCGGTACCCTAGGCTCATGGACAGCGCTGCGCGCGAGCGGTACCTGGAGGAGTTGAAAACGTTCCTGCGGATCCCAAGCGTAAGCACGGATTCGGAACGGAAAGGCGACGTTCGGAAAGCGGCGGAGTTTGTGGCGGGGCAGCTTCGCCAAGCGGGACTTAGGCGGGTCGAACTCATCGAGAGTAAAGGTGGCAATCCGCTGGTGTACGGCGAGTGGCTGGAGGCGCCGGGCAAGCCTGTGTTGTTGATGTACGGGCATTACGACGTGCAGCCGCCGGAGCCGCTGGAGGAATGGAAGTCGGCGCCGTTTGAGCCGGAGGTTCGCGGGGACAACATCTATGCTCGCGGGGCGGCAGATGATAAGGGGCTGACGTTGATCCTGATCAAGGCCGTAGAGCGCCTGATGCAGCGAGACGGAAAGTTGCCCGTGAATGTGCGCTTCCTCATCGAAGGGGAGGAGGAAGTGGGCGGCGAGCACATCGAGCGTTTCGTGCAATCGGGAGATGCCAGGTTGAAGGCGGATGCGGCGCTGATCTGTGACACCGAGATGTTCGCGCCGGAGTTGCCGACCATTTGTGTGGGTTTGCGCGGTATTGTTTACGGCGAACTGCATGTGCAAGGCGCTGAGGGCGATCTGCACTCGGGAATGTATGGGGGCGCGGCGCCGAATCCCATCTTTGCGATCGCCGAGATCCTTTGCGCGTTGAAGGATCGCGAGGGACACATTCTCGTGCCCAGGTTTTATGACAAGGTTCGGCCGCCAAGCGCAACGGAAATGAACGCGTGGTCAAGGTTGCCCTTCGAGGCGGAGCGCTTTCGCACCGAAGAGATGAAAGCGCCGGCGATCACGGGCGAGCCGGAGTTCAGCGTACTGGAACGCATGTGGTCGCGTCCGACGCTGGAGGTCCATGGCATTCGCGGCGGGTTTACCGGTGAGGGCGCGAAGACGGTGATTCCCGCGCGGGCCGTCGCCAAGATTAGCGCGCGATTAGTGCCGGATCAGGAGCCCGAGGAGGCATCGCGGCAGATTGGGGAAGCGATTGCGGCAGCTTGTCCGAAAGGCGTGACAGCCGAATGGCGGCCCTTCCACTCAGCCGCCCCTTCCATGACCGATGCCGACAATCCCTTTGTGCAGACCTGCGCGGAGGCGATGACTGAGGTGTTTGGAAATGAGACGGTCTATATCCGATCGGGCGGATCGATTCCGATCGCGGGGCATTTTCATCAGCATCTTGGCATCCCCAGTGTGCTTGCCGGCTTCGGGCTGCCGGACGATAATCTGCACGCGCCGAATGAGAAGCTGTACCTGCCGAATTTTTATCGCGGCATCGATGCCATCATGCGGTATCTGGAGAAGCTGCAATGAGCGAAAACTTCCGTGTGGAACGCGACACGATGGGGGAGATGCATGTGCCCATCAACGCAATGTATGGCCCGCAGACGCAGCGAGCCGTGGAAAACTTTCCGATCAGCTCATTGCGGCTACCTCGGGCGTTTATTCGAGCGCTCGGATTGATTAAAGCTTCGGCGGCGGCGGTGAATAATCGTCCCGAGGTGGAGCACGCCGCGCTGGAGATCGCCGACGGCCGCCATGACGAGCAGTTCGTCGTGGATGTGTTTCAGACCGGCAGCGGAACGTCGACGAACATGAATGCAAATGAGGTTATCGGGCGATTGGCCAACGCCCATCCGAATGATCACGTAAACCAGGGGCAGTCGAGCAACGATGTGATTCCGACGGCAATGCATGTATCGGCTGCGATCGAAGTTACGCATGCGTTGTTGCCCGCTATGCGGTCGCTGCAGAAGGCGCTGGAGGCGAAGGCGCATGAGTTCCACGGCGTCGTCAAGATCGGACGGACGCATCTGCAGGACGCGGTGCCGATGCGGCTTGGTCAGGAGTTCAGCGGGTATGCGGCGCAGGTTCGGAACTCGGTTGAGCGGGTGGAGGCGGCGCTGCCTGGAATTTACGAACTGGCGCTGGGCGGAACTGCCGTTGGCACGGGCTTAAATGCGCAGCCAGGATTCGCGGAAGCGGTCATACGCCAGTTGAGTGAGCATACGGGGCTGCCATTCACCGAGGCTCGGAACCACTTCGAGGCTCAAGCGTCCAAGGATGCAGTCGTTTTCTTAAGCTCGGCGCTTCGAAACTATGCGGTGAGTCTGACGAAGATCGCGAACGATATACGTTGGCTCGGATCGGGTCCACGATGCGGGTTGGGTGAGTTAAAGCTGCCAGAGACGCAACCGGGATCTAGCATCATGCCGGGAAAAGTGAACCCGGTGATCGCGGAAAGCATCCTGATGGTGTGCGCCCAGGTGATTGGCTATGATGCGACGATTGCATGGTGCGGCGCGGCGGGAAATCTTGAGTTGAATGTGATGATGCCGGTGATGGCTTATGACATTTTGCAGTCGATCGATTTGCTGGCCGCCGGGACGCGGAACTTTGAAATTCGGCTGGTCTCCGGATTGGAGGCGAATGCCGAGCGCGCGTCATCGCTAGTGGAGCAGTCGCTTGCCATGGTGACCGTACTCGCGCCGGAGATCGGTTATGAGGCCGCTGCGGGCATTTCGAAAGAAGCTTTCAAGACAGGGCGCACGGTGCGGGAAGTGGCTCGGGAGAAGAGTGGAATTCCGGAGGATCGTCTGAGCGAGCTAATGAACCCTGAAACGCAGGCCGGAGGGGCTGCGAATGAATAAAGTGCAGATTGAGGGTGTCACTTTACATCTGGCGCATCCCGATGAGTTAGCGGTCAAGTGGGTGGGCCAGGAAGAAGTGATGCGGCAGTTGCTGGCGGCGTGGATGGTGGTGGACGCGCAGGACACGCCGATGAACCCACGGCTTCTGGGCAAGCCCGGCGTGGGGAAGACGACGCTGGCGTATGCCGCGGGGAAGCGACTCGGGACGGATGTGTATATTCTGCAGGCCACTGTGGATACGCGCCCTGAAGATCTGCTGGTGACTCCGGTGATCGAGCGCGAGGGCCAGTTGCGATACGTGGCCTCGCCGCTGGTAACGGCGATGCTGAGGGGTGGTGTCGCGATTCTGGACGAGGGCAATCGCATGAGCGAGAAGAGTTGGGCGAGCCTGGCTCCGCTTCTGGATACCCGGCGATATGTGGAGTCGATTGTCGCCGGCATCAAGATCAAGGCCGACCCCAACTTCCGGCTTGTGGCGACGATGAATGACGACGCGTCGACATTCGATCTACCGGAGTACATCCACTCGCGGTTGCAGCCGCAAATCCTGCTCGACTTTCCGGAGCGTGACGAGGAGTACCGCATCCTGAAGGAGAATCTGCCGTTTGCCGAGGACAGCGTTCTGCAGTACGTCACCGACTTCCTGCAGATGGCTCACGGGGCTGACGAGCGGTATACGGTTCGCGATGGCATCAATCTGGCGCGCTTTGCTTCGAAGCTGATGGCGACGGGCGAATGGTCGCGGGCCGAGGCTCTGCGCGACGCTGTGGAGCAGGTGCTTGGGGAAGAAGCGGTGCGTTATACGCGCGCACTGTAGCGTATGGGACTGACGTATCTCCCGGTTCTTGCAGGCCGGCTGGAGTTCGCCATTGCGATCCGGCACGCGTTGCTGCGGGAGCAGCCGCAGGTGGTCGCGGTGGAGCTGCCGATGTCGCTGGCGCGTGTGTACCAGCAGGCGGTTGGTCGGCTGCCGGAGATCAGCGTCATTCTTTACGAAGGCGAGAGCGAAGATCAGCTTATCTATGTGCCCGTAGAGCCCGCCGATCCTTTCACGGAAGCGGTGCGGACGGCGCGCGAGATGGGCGTTGAGGTTCTGTTCATCGAACCCGATCTTTCGCCTAAGCCGCATCTGACCGACTTTGCTCCCGATCCGTATTCATTGAAGGCGATCGGGTATGAACGCTTCGTCGAGATGTATCGCGCAACGCCGGCGCCTCGTGATCCTCGTGTGGAAGCGCATGCCAAAGCTTTGGCATGGCGCTTGCAGGGCGCCGACCCGACAAAACGCACGTGTGTTGTTTTATCCCTGAATCTTTACGATGCCGTGTTGGATGCGATGGACACGCCGCAGGAGGACCCCGATTTGGGTCGCGCGCGTCGTGAGGTGAGCCTCGTTAACGCGCATCCCGAGTGCCTGGCGGAGATCCTGGTGGAGTACCCGTACCTGCAAAGCCGGTATGAGGAATACCGGATGCTGCTCGACGAGCCCGACATGGTCGATCGCCCTCGCGTTCAGATGCAGGTCCTGAAGTATGCGGAGGAGACGTACAAGAAGAACACCGGCGAGGAAGTGAAGCACTGGCATCGCATGCAGCTTGCCAAGTTCACTCGCAACCTGGCGATGATTGAGGGGCGGCTGGTGGCGAACGTGTTCGACTTGTCGGTGGCTGCACGTGGGATCGTCGACGACAACTACGGATGGGAAGTGTGGGAGTCGGCGAATCGCTACCCAGCGCAGCGCGCGGATGCCGAGATTGAGACGGTGAATCTGTCGGCGGAGGAAGTGTACTTCAACACTCGTCGCATGCGGCTGCGGCGGCGCCTTCCGCGATTCAAGCAGCGCATGCGGCCAAGCGCGCTCAAGAAGCGGAAGAAGGAGAAGTACCCGGGTGAATGGGCTGAGCAGATCGACGGCAACTCCATCTGTTCTTATCCACCTGAAGACTTGGTAATCGAGAACTATGGGCGTTTTTTGAAGCAGAAGGCCAAGAGCATTCTGTCCGAGGAACGCGAGCGCGTCGAGCCGTTCACTACATCCTTACTCGATGGGATCGACATTCGCGAGACGATTCGCAATTGGCACGAGCGCAAGATTTATGTGCGCCATCGCGAGCGGATCAATGGCGATGTAGGGTCGGTTGTGGTTATCTTCGACGACCACAATGACAATCGGTACGACTATCTGACAACATGGCTCGGTGAGCATCAGAATGAGTCGGATATGGCGTTCTATTCGACCTTTCCGTTCGAGCATCTGGTGGGGCCGGGGATTGGGCGCGCGGAGTATGGCGGATTCCTGATGACGCTGCCGCCGCGGCGGATGTTCGATGTGTGGTCTGATCCCGATTACGATGTGGCGGAGACTAAGGCCGAGCGGTTGTTGATGGCGGGTCTGGATTATTCGATCGGGAAAATCGTCGTATATGTGGCGCCGAAGCCGCCGCGCAGCATCTTCCGCACCATGGCGGACCGACTGGGGCTCAAGATCCTGGATGTCCCGCTCGGGCAGCTATCGCCGACTAAGCTGAAGAAGATCCGCGTCGTCCACGTGCTGGATAGTCACGCGCGACGGCCGGATGCGAAAGACTATATCTGGTAATCGCGTCGACTAATCCGTCGATGGTGGATGGGTTGGCTTCGACATCGACCCGCAGACCGTGCTTGCGGGCGACGTCCGATGTTGCCGGGCCGATGCTGGCGACGCGGACTCCTTCGAGCGATTCAGCGCCGGCGAGCGCAAGCCAGTTCTTCACCGTCGAGCCGCTGGTGAAGGTGATCCATGTCGGTTTGTTTCGCAGCCCAGCGATTCGCGATGCCGCATCCTCCGGAACCACGTTGGTGTAGGCGTCCACCACGTCAACCGTAGCTCCCATGTCGGTGAGGATCTGCGGGATCACCGCGCGCGCGGAGGAGGCTCGGGGAAGCAGAACCTTGGCGCAGCGCATGTCAAATGTTCGGAACGCCGCAGCCACACCCTCACTGTGATGCTCGTCCGGGATCAGTTCAGGAAGGATGGGCGCCAGGGCGGCAGCGGTCGCCGGACCGATCGCGCAGATCCGGCCGCCCACCGAGCGCCAGTCGCGGTCGCA
>DASQDN010000186.1:0-13029 GCA_035634155.1 Bryobacteraceae bacterium
AGGCCAAGGCCAGCGTGGGATTCATGCGGTGGATCGTGTCGTAGCTTTGCGCGATTGCGGGCGGAAGGGTAATCGCGGCGTAGCTGAATGCTGCCAGGGCAATCACGAGGAATAAGCCTGAGGAGCGCTTCCGCATACCGGCTGATCATAGGATGCGATCCGGCGCAGCATGTTGCGGGCGCGGCGAAAATCATGAGCCCGGCCGAAACGGGTTCGCGCGTATTCGTGTGAGGCAAAACAACAAGATGCGTCCGAGTCCATCCACCTATATCCAGGCCGCTCGTGAGGCCGTGAACTACGTGAAGAATGCGATGCCCTACGGCAGCGTGAACAATGCCGGCGATTGGGTGAGTAAGTCGTTTGTGGGTCCTTTTATCTCCGCGTACAAGCAGTTCCATGGCTATCGGGACGGAATCCTTCCCGAGTTGAAAGAGTTGTCCAAGACGGCGGCTTCGCTTCCGCAGGAAGAGCGCAATCTGATCATGGTGGAGGTGTGGGCCAAGCACGCGCGCAAGATGAGGGCGGGCAACTGCGCCCTGCAGGCGGCTTTAGCGTTCGATTTTCTCCGCAAGGAGAAGAAGATGTTTCCCTTGGAAATGATGCAGTTTCGACACAAGAATCATGGGTTTGTCATTCTGGGTCGCCCGGCCGACACGGATCTGGAAAACTTCGCCGATTGGACCAAGGATGCGATCCTGTGCGACCCGTGGCGCCATGACGTCGGCCTGGCAGGACAGTTGGTCACTTGGTTTCAGGAGACCAAGGTGGACTTGGTTTGTCGCGTGGAAGCTTAAAGCAGTCGGAAGTTGATTTCGAAGGTCCCTACGATGGCGACGGGCTTCCCGTTACGGAGCGCAGGTTTGAAGCGCCATAGCTTGACGGCTTCGAGGGCCTGCTCGTCGAGTCCGAAGCCCAAACCGTCGCGGATTCGCAGGGCATCGGCGTGCCCTCGTTCGGTGATTACTCCTTCAACGACGATCGTACCCTCGACGCGAGCTTTGCGGGCGTGCTCGGAATATTCGGGTTCGGACTTGTATAGGACGACGGGTGGACTCATGCCGCCTGTCAGCCGTAGCACCTGGGTCGAGCGCTGAGATCCAGGACCATCGCCGTCGCCCAAGCCTCCGGCGTCACCCGTTCCGATTCCGCCGCGCGTTCCCGGCCCGCCTGAAGGAGGTCCGGGTATTCCGTTCGGAAGTCCGATTGGTCCTTTGAGGATGAAGGCGAGATCGGGATTCGCTTCGACCACGATGGTGGGTTCGACTGCGAGTTTCGGCGCTGGGTTCACGACCGCCACAACCGGAGGCGTGAACTGACGAAGTGCGAAGCGGGGCCGCTCGCCACGGGTTGGCGGGAGTGGTGAGGGCGTGCCGCCGCCTCCACCTTTGGAGGGTGCGGGAATGGGCTGGAGCAGGATTCGATTGCGAACATCGCGGTTCTTGGCCGGGATTCGGACCACGTTTACGGGAGATGGCGACAGCAGAACGACGAGCAGGATCGCTAGGGCGTGCAGCAGGAAAGATGCAAACATGCAGCCGGCGAATGCATGCTTTGTACCTTCGCGCTAAGTAGTTGTAACTTAAGGAGGCTCGGCAAGCGTCGCTGTTTATATGCCGTCACAGGTGTTTCCCGGCGCGCCCATGGCCAGCCACGTGCATCCAATGGTTAAGAAGTCGTAAAAAGACTGCGAAATGCGCCAAAACGCCCAACTTCAGACCAGGTCCCGCAAGGGCGGGTGGGCATTTTGGCGCTATACTGAAAGCAAAGAGGTTATATGAAACCATACGCCAAATTCGGCATCCTCGTGGTCGCAATCCTCGGGACCTTGGGCTGGTTAGCCGCGGGTGGCATCAACGAGACCAAGACCTACTACATGGAGATCAAGGAGGTTAAGGCGTTGGGCTCCGGCGCAGTGACGAAGGGTCGTCTTCGCGTCGGCGGCGATGTGCAGAAGGACTCGATCATCCGCGACGGAAAAGAGGTCCGCTTCACCCTGATCCAGAACGACCTGAAGCTGCCCGTAATCTACACTGGCACTGAGCCTTTGCCGGACACCTTCCGCGATGGCTCCCAGGCGCTGGCGGATGGTAAGATGCGTCCGGACGGCGTGCTGCAGGCGAGCCGCATCCAGGCCAAGTGCGCATCCAAGTACGAAGGCAAGCCCTCCTATAAAGTGAAAGAATCCGTCAATAAAGCTGGAGTCTAATCTCTTCTAAGCGGTTCCTATGGAAAACATCGGCGCGTTGGCGATCCTTCTCGCCTTCTGCTTCTCCGTCTATGCGGTTATCGCGAGCGTAGTCGGAAAGCTGAAGTCGAACCCGTTCCTGATTCTGAGCGCCGAGCGCGCTGTCTACTGCAACTTCTTCCTGCTGACCGCGGCTTCCGGGCTGCTGGTGTACGCGCTGATCGCCGGCGATTTCCGCCTGGCGTACGTCGCGTCGCATTCCAATCACGCGATGCCGACCGCGTACAAGTTTTCAGCGTGGTGGGGCGGGCAGTCGGGTTCGCTTTTGCTTTGGGCGTGGCTGTTGTCGCTCTATTCGGCGATCATCACCTTCCAGAATCGTCGCAAGTTTCGCGACATGATGCCTTGGAACGTGGCGATCCTGATGTGCGTGCAGTTGTTCTTCAACCTGCTGATCGCGTTTGTGACGAGCCCATTCGAGGTGCTGGCGCAGGGGCGTGGAATCGTGGATGTCGGCGATGGGCAGGGGTTGAATCCGCTGCTGCAGTATTGGACCATGGTGATCCATCCGCCGGTGCTGTATCTCGGTTATGTCGGTTTTACGGTGCCCTTCGCCTTCGCGATGGCATCGTTGATCAGCAAGCAGCGCGGCGAAGAGTGGATCCACACGACGCGCCGCTGGTCGATCGTGACATGGTTCTTTCAAAGCGCCGGCATTCTGCTAGGCGCGGGTTGGGCGTACGCGGTTTTGGGATGGGGCGGCTATTGGGGCTGGGATCCGGTGGAGAATGCTTCGCTGCTGCCATGGCTGACCTCGACCGCGTTCCTGCACTCGGTAATCATGCAGGAGAAGAAAGGCATGATGAAGGTGTGGAACATGGTGCTGGTTTCGGCCACGTTCTTCCTGTGCATCTTCGGCACAACGTTGACGCGTACGGGTATCGTCAGTTCGGTGCATGCGTTCGCGCAATCGCCTATTGGCGTCTACTTCTTCTCGTTTCTGGCAATCGGCATTGCGGGTACGGTGTTCCTGATCCTGAGCCGGCTTGAGTACCTGAAGACTGAAACGCGTTTGGAAAGCGTGCTGTCACGGGAATCGACTTTCCTGTTTAACAACCTGATTCTGGTGGCGAGCTGTTTCTCAGTGCTTTGGGGCACGATGTTCCCCGTGATCTCGGAAGCAATCACAGGCGAGAAGATTTCGGTGGATGCTCCGTTTTTCAATGCGGTGAACGTGCCGATCGGGTTGTTCCTGCTGTTCCTGACGGGTGTGGGTCCGCTGATCGCATGGCGGCGGAGTTCGGTGGAAAGCTTGAAGCGCGCGTTTTTGTGGCCGACGGTAGGCGCAGCTATCCTCACTGCGGCTTTGATGGCGTCCGGCATTTTCCACTTCTATGCCTTGATGTCGTTTGCGCTGTGTCTCTTTGTAACTTGGACGATCTTCGCCGAGTTTTATAAGGGCTCGCGGGCAATCTCGACCAAGACCGGGCAGAACCTGGCTGCGGCCGCGATCGAACTGACGCATCGGAACACGCGGCGCTATGGCGGATACCTGATCCACATGGGCATCGTGCTGATGTTCATCGGCTTCACGGGCAAGGCTTTCGATAAGGACACCACGGTGGAAGTTGGCGTAGGTGAGTCGTTCCGGCTCGGCGGATATGAGATGAAGGTCCGTGAGATCGTGGATGGCGATAACGAGAACTACACCTGGCGGCACGCCAAGGTCGACATCCTCCGCAACGGTAACGTCGTTAAGACGCTGGAGCCCGAGCGCCGCGGGTATAAGGCGAGCCGGCAGCCCACCAGTGAGGTCGCAATCTGGCGGCGGCTTAACGAAGACGTGTATCTGAACTTCGCGGGATCGGCGGAGGGGACCAACAAGGCCATCATCCAGGCTTACGTGTTCCCGCTGGTGACGTGGATCTGGATTGGATTCTGGGTCTTGTTTGTGGGCACTGTCGTTTGCCTGATCCCGAGCAAGGTTCGGCTGCAGTACGCGAGAACGCAGGTGGTAGGCGTCACGTCCAAACAACAGTATGCTGAAGTCCAAAAGTAGACTGCTGGTCACGTTCCTGCTGGCTGGCATCTGCCTGCCACAGACGGCGACGCGGTTAGTGACGCCGGAGATCCGGCGCGTCGGCGACAAGCTTGCGTGCAAGTGCGGCGCATGCAACAACACTGTCGCGACCTGCCAGATGCTGGAGTGTCATTATTCGCTTCCGGCACGCGAGCGTATCGCGACTATGCAGAAGGCCGGCACGAGTGACGATGCCATTGTCGACACGTTCGTAAAAGAAGGCGGCCTGGCAGCTCTTGCGGCGCCTCCACGAGAGGGGTTCAACCTGCTCGCTTGGGTGATGCCGTTCGTCGCGATCTCCTTAGGGTTGATGTTCATTTTTGTATGGTTCAAGCGCTTTGCCGGACGGCGGGCAGCGGAAGTACGCGCGACGCCCGAGATCGATCCTCGCTACCAGCAGCGTATGGATCGTGAGCTAGAGGATCTCGAGTGAGCCTGGTGCTGATTGCTGCTGGTCTGACATTTGCTGTGATTCTGTACACGTTGTTCGTGCGGACTCAGGATTTGCCCGAGGTGGCGCCTGCCAGTCCAGTTCAGCATTTAGAAGGTCGGAAGGCTGCCATCTACGAGAACTTGCGCGACCTGCAGTTCGAGTATCGCGTGGGAAAGTTGTCCGACCAGGACTACCAGCGCACGAAGAAAGATATGCAGGCGGAGCTTTCGGTAGTGCTGGCCGAGATGGATCGTTTGCAGCAGCCCGCGGCCGGTGGGAAGGGCAAGGCGGCAACTGCGGCTGCTCCCGCGCCGGAAAGCGACATGGGCAAGGTATGTCCACATTGCAATGCGAAGTTCGACAAGCCGCTGAAGTTCTGTGGCGAGTGCGGTAAACCGATGACAGGGACTACGGCATGAAGCGACTGTTAACGGTTTTTGCTGTCGCAGGCCTCGCGTTTGCAGCAGTTGAAGGTGTGGTGACAAACCAGACAACGGGTCAACCTCAGGCGGGCGTCTCAGTAACCTTGATTGAACTTGGCGCCGGAATGAAGAACGTCGGCACGGTCAAGAGCGACGCTCAGGGCAAGTTTACGTTGCCGAATGATATGGCGGCTGGCGCCCCGCACCTGCTGCAGGCGCAGCATCAGGGTGTGAATTATAACCGCATGCTGCAGCCTGGCACCCCGGGGACGGGTTTGGCGGTTGAGGTTTATGAGACTTCGTCTACGCCTCGGGATGCGGCGGTCAGTCAGGATATGTTCCTTCTGGAGCCGAGCGGCACAGCACTCGCCGTCAGCGAGCGCATCATCTTCACAAACTCCGGCAAGTACACGTATGACGATCCTACCGGCACAGTGAAGTTCTATGTGCCGGAAGGCGCGGGCGAAATCCAGGTACGCATTCAGGGGCCGCAAGGCATGCCGATCACCCGGCCGGCCGAGAAGGGCAAGGACCCGAATACGTACGTGATCCGGTACGCCATGAAGCCGGGCGAGACGAATATCGACGTGGCGTATTCGCTGAATATGTCCGGGAACGAAGCCAAATTCGCGGGCAAGATCCTGCATGGCGGCGGTCCGGTTCGCTTCGTGGTTCCAGCGAGCGTGAAGCTTGACGGTCCTTTTGAGGATTCCGGTCCCATTCCGGGGACGGGGGCTACGGCGTACACGTTGAAAGCGTCGTCGGATTTCGCACTGACGGTTACGGGGACCGGTTCGCTGCGGGCTGCCGCGCCGCAGGGAGGGGGAGAAGGCGCGGCTCCTGCCGAAGACGAGGGCCAGGGCATCGATGCTCGCAAGCCGCTCATCTATGAGAAGCTGACCTGGGTGCTCGCGCTGTCATTTGGGATGCTCGCGGTTGGGTTCGTTCTGTTGTATCGCCGAGGAGCCGCAGCTCCCGTGCGGGCGCGGAGCAAGTCCTAGCGTGGCGGCTGCTGCCATCGAGATCGATCACATCTGGAAGTTCTACGGCGATTACGCCGCGCTGCGCGACATCACGCTGGGGATTGAGCCCGGCGCGTGCACGGCTTTGCTGGGCCGCAACGGGGCGGGGAAGACGACGCTTCTACGCACGATTGCGGGGCTGTCGCGGGCAGCGAAGGGCAAGATCTCGATCTACGGCGACGATGTGCGGACACCATCGACCCGGTCTCGGTTGGGCGTGCTGGGACATGCGATCGGCATCTATGACGAGCTTTCCGCGATGGAGAACCTGCGGTTGTTCGGGCGGCTGTACGACCTGAAAGATGTCGACACGTCCGCGATGCGGTGGCTGGAGCGGGTAGGGCTGGAGCGCGTGGCCAATGGCTTGGTGCGCGAGTTCAGTCGTGGCATGCGGCAGAGGCTGGCAGTGGCTCGGGCGTTTCTGCACGATCCTCAGGTGCTGCTGCTGGATGAGCCATTCACTTCGCTCGACGATCGCGCTATTGCCGTGCTGCAGAATGTGCTGCGGGGTGCGCTGGCTGAAGGCAAGACCGTCGTGATGTCGACGCACCAGTTGCGCGAGGCATTAGAACTGGCCACGCACGTGGTGCTGATTAATCGTGGCAAGGTGGCTTTCCACGGGGATCGAACGCGAGAGATGCTGGAAGATCCCGGCTGGTTGTATCGCCACTACGGCGAAGCCTAGATGTTTGTGCCCGGGTCCAAGCGGCCGGGATTCTGAACGCCGGTGATCGGTGCGGTTGCCCTCACTGCTCTGTTTGTGCTGCTCGCAATCCATCGGCCGGAGGCGGGTACGGTGACTACCTTTTGCGAAACTCCTTTTCCCCTTTGCCATGATCCTGGGTGGGTTTGCGGGGTATAGCTGGCGCCTCGCGCGTATTGGTATCCTGGCACAACTCCCGATCCTAACAATAGATCACACGCTGCTGATAGCGATCTGCTGGTTTACGACCGGCGAGAACTTTCCTGAGGCTCGCATCCGGTACTAACCTAAACGGCGTCGATGGAAGGCAGAGACAGTAACGAGTGCACCGCCGAGTAGAAGAAATGTTTCCGGCTCGGGCACTTCGGAAATGGTCAGGCTGAGCAGGGTGCTGTCGTTGTTGTGGTTGCCGTTGTTGCCGACGATGAAGTCGAGAGACTGACCTGCCGCTAAACTTACCGAGCCCTTGTAGCTCGTCGACGAATCATTCGTCACGAAGTCGCTGAATAGAAAGCCCGCGTCGCCATCGCGCTGAATATCTACGCTGGTGGTTGCGTTGTCTCCGTCCGAAAAGGTCGCATTCACAACCCAAGTGCCTGCATTCGGGGCGATGAAGCGGACCACCGATCGCTCGGTGCTGTTGCTGGGATGAAGAAGCAGTTGTCCGCTTGGATGAAGATACACGCCCAGGTAGTACAGCGGATCTCCGGAGTTCGATAGGCCCGTATGCCAGCGGTCAAAGCCCGGTATACCAGCGAAGTCCACTTCCGTGTTCGTGAAGTTGGTGAAGGCCGGATTGGTTCCTACACGATAGCCGTACGCCCACACGCCGTTCGGGTTTCCATTTGCGACAGAAAACTCGGATTCCGCGGTATATGCAGCCGCAAAAGCAGTGGACGACAGTAGCAGAAAAGCTAGTATTTTGCGCATCGCAGAGCAATTCTAGCAACGGCCAAGCTTCACTACTATGGCGCAGAAGTACTGTCGGTACTAACCTTCAAGGCTAGTTAGTTGTTGCCGAAACCGCAGCCGCCTGTACCGCACGCGCCCATGCCGCAGCCGCCGGACGGACGTGCAGGCGCCCTGTCGGGAGTGCCGCTCGTGGTAGCGAAAGAGGATAATGCGCGGTTCACCTCCCGCGACTTACAGGTGGGGCATTCCAGGTTCGTGTCGGCTTCCGCCATGCGTCGCATCTGCTCATAATTCCCGCCGCAGCCTTCGCACTTATATTCGTAAATCGGCATAGCTGCTCCTATTGTAGCGAGACGATACGGCCTTGCTTATCGAGTTTCAGGCGCCTTCCGCGCCAGATGACGGGTCCTGGGATCGCGCCCGCGATCCAGATGGCCAAACCCCAAAGGTCGCGGGCAGGCACGAATGGCCACAGGGTGGAGAAGTTCGGATCGCGGAGGATGGGCCGTGCTGCGATAATTGCCACGCTCATTCGGGTTAACAGCAGGGCTGTTGCAAGTGCAACGTGGCCGGTGGCTGCGGCAACGATCGCCCATAGCGTCGCATTTGTGATCGGGAGGCCGAGATATGCGGCGCGAGAGGCTCGGATGGTGCGGGCCCAGCGGACTTGATGGTCCCATACACTGCGCCATGTCCCGGCGCCGAGATGCGTTTCCACCGGCATGCGGGTCAACACGACCTTCTTGCCCGCCTGGCTGATCTGTTTGCCGAGTTGGTAATCATCGGCGATGTAGGGCCCGATGGATTCGAATCCACCGATCGCCTCCAGGTCCCCGCGGCGGAGACATAAAGTAGACCCGAGTCCAAACTCATTTACGCCGACGAGAGGGGCTACAAGCGCACTTGGAGCGAAGTCGGTTGCAATGCCGAGCGCTTCCCACCTGGCTGGGCAGGAAGAAGCTCGCGCACGATAAAGGCATGTGACGAGGCCGATGGCGGGGTCTTCGAGTGGCGCTGTGACGATGTCGAGGTAATCGGGTTGGACGAGGATATCGCTGTCGTTGACGAGGAGCAGATCGTGGCGAGCTTCGCGGGCGAGGTCGGCGAGGCTTCCAACTTTCGCATTCGGCGCCTTCGTAATGACCTGCACGATTCGAATGTTAACGCTCGGGAATTCGGACTGGAGCCTTCGGATGTGCGGAAGGGCGGAGTCGTCGGGGTCGGCTACTCCGAAAAGGATTTCGAACTGGGGGTATGCGATCCGGGCGTGGCTCACGATTGCCGGATAGAACCCGTCATCCGCGCCGTAGATGGGCTTCAGGATGGAGACAGGCGGGCGCGCTGAGGGGCGGCGGTCGCGGCGTCGGAGGTGAACGATGCAGGCCAGGAGCGCGAAGCTTTGGTAGCCAAGCGCAATACCGAGGATGAGGAGGAGAATCACACCGCGAGCAGCGCCACGCCTAGGGCAACGAGTACGGCTCCGGCCCAGCGGCGGCCATCGACGCGCTCTTTCAACACAACGCATGCGAGCAGCGTTTCCACCACCACGGTGGCGGCGGTTGCAGGTACCGCGAAGCTAAGATCCGCAATTTTCAGCAGTGCCATAAACGAGAAGAACGAGATCGCCATGCACACGATACTCAACAGCAGCAGGGGGCGATGCAGGAAGCTGACGGTTTGAGCGAGGCTCGATTGCTTGTGCTGCTTCATCTCGAAGCTTTGGAGAAGATCGCCGACGGTTGTGGATGCGACGATAGCTCCCACAAGCAGCCAGCGCATCTACCGTGTCTCCGCCTGGGTGCGGCCGACTAGAACAATGCCGGCGACGATGAGAAGCGTGCCGCTCCACCGCAGTGGGGTAATGTTCTCGGCGAGGAAGAGCTTGCCGGTGATCGCGGAAAGTACGTAGCCTATGGCGGTGATCGGCAAGATATAGCTGAGGTCGGCCCAACTCATCAACGTCATCCGAGCCAGCGTCCAAAGAATGAGTAACGCGACTCCGCCCGCGACAAGCGGCGATACCATGCCGTTGTCGGATTTCAGGCCGAGGCTCAACAGAAGATTGCCCGCGACATTGCTGACCACCACCACGATCGTGAGCAGCGCGGCTTTGCCGGTCATTGGCTGACAGTCGCGGTAGCGGCGGCCTTGTGGTCCTTGACGAACTTCTTTCGCTTGGAACGCAGCGCCAGATATTCGCGCGCTTCCTTGTACAGTCGCGGAATATCGTTGTTCACGATCGCTTTCCGCACCACCCGCCAGGCAGCCTTCGGGCGGAAGTAATATTCACCGTAGAACTTCTCCACCCATTCGACGAGTTCGCCGCGATCGAGGCCGGGATAGACGATGTTCGGCAACTGGTGACCGCTTTCGTCGGTCATCGAATCGATGGTGATGAGGTTGTTGGTCTTGACGTAATCGTAGAACTCAGTGCCGGGATACGGGTGCGCGATGGAGACTTGGATGGTTTCCGTGTCCAGGCGCTTGGCGAACTCGATTGTGTTGCGGAGGCTTTCGCGGCTTTCACCAGGCAGTCCCACGATGAAGTCCGCGTGGATGACAATGCCGAGTTTGTGGCAGTTCTCCGTGAAGCGCTTCGCCATGTCGAGCGTCGCGCCTTTCTTGATGTTCTTCAGGATCTGCGCGTCGCCGGATTCGTAGCCCACGATAAGCAGGCGGCAACCGGCTTCTTTCATGGCCTTCAAGGTCTCGTAGTCGGTTGTGACTCGCGAGGTGCAGGACCACGTCAGGTTCAGCGGCTTCAGCTTGGCACAGATCTCGATGGTGCGCTTCTTCTGGTAGTTGAAGGTGTCGTCGTCGAAGAAGATTTCCTTCAGCCCCGGGAAGTTCTCCATTGCGTACTTGCACTCGGCGGCAACGTCGTCGGCCGAGCGGAGTCGCCAGCGATGGCCCGAGTGCGTCTGCGGCCAGAGGCAGAAGGTACACATCGCCGGGCAGCCGCGCGAGGTGTAGAAGGAGATGAACGGGTTGAGGAGGAAGGGGACGTTGTAGCGCTTGAAATCGAGGTCGCGCTTGTAGATCTTAGTCACCCATGGGAGCTCATCCAGGTTTTCGATGAAGCCGCCTTCCGGGTTGTGTACGTACTTGCCGTCTTTCCGATAGCTGACGCCCGGGATCTCTTCGAGCGGCGTGCCTTTGGCGTAGGCGGCGATCTGATGGTCGAACTCGCGACGGACAATGAAGTCGATGGCGGATTCGGCGAGCGCCTTTTCGGGCTCAACGGTGACCGGAGGTCCCACGAAAGCGACCTTCAGCTTAGGATTCGAATCCTTCATCATCTGCGCGATCTTCACGTCCACGTGAAAGCCGGGCGTGGAGGTGAAGAGCACCAGAAGTTCGAAGTCGGTCGCCATGGCGACGGTCTGCTCGATGGTGATGCCATGCGGGGGCGCGTCGACTACTTTGCTGTCCGGGATCATCCCCGCGGGATAGCAGAGCCATACGGGATACCAGTAAGACTCGATCTCGCGCGAGGCCGGCCATCGGGAGCTGGCGCCGCCGTCAAAACCTTCAAAGGACGGAGGATTCAGAAATAGCGTTCTCATCAGGCTCCTTCTGAGCTTAAGGGAAATGGACGCCGACGCACAACGGACGAACCGGGAACGGTTCTATGACGGAGCCGAACGGCAGTTATGGCTACCTCAAGCCCGCGACCGGCTCTACCACGGCTTCGTCGGTCTGCTTGTGAAAATTGGCGTACTCGATGTTTAACTCGGCCTTGCCGACGATGCGGGTGTCGGTTTTCGTTTCCATACGCTTCAAATACGAGACGCCGTCGATGATTTCGTAATATCGGGCGAACTCCATTTTTTTCACCCAGACCGAGGGGCTCTTGACGAGGCGTCCGCCTTCGTGAAGCGGCAGACAGGTATCCGGGTCTAGCCACAGCTCGCCTTTGAAAAGGCCGAGGCGTTTGTGGCGAGGCTTAAGTTCGAACACGTGGACACGGGTGTTGTTCCGGTCGCTAAGGCCCTTGTATTTGAACTCGTAGTTCTCCGGGGTGATTGCGATGTTGTGCTCGTCCTTCTTGGGCTTGTCGGAGGCGGCTTCTACTTCGGCGGTCATGTAACGGGCCATGACCTCTTTCTTGACGGTGTCGTCGCCCCAGAAACCCACCACCTTGTACGTGATCTTGCCCAGCGACGAGATCATGCGGAGGGCGCTCATCTTGCCCTCTTTCTTGAGTTTAGGTATGCGGCCTTCCATATGGACTTCCATCGACATGTTCTTGAGAGCATCCTGCTGGCCCGCCAGGGCGCTGCGATAGCGATCGATGAGAGCGGAGGCCTGGTAAGGCGTTTCGCTGTCGGCGTCGGCGGCGAGCGTGAAAGAGAAGGCTAGAAGAATGACGAGGATACGGTTCAAATGGGACGGGCTCCGCGTGGCGTCGTTACCCTCTCAGGATAGCATTTGCCTCCAGGGGGCTGTAGTTATAGACGCGTGAAGGCGGGGTCAGGAAGCAAGGGAATTGTTTCAGGACAACAATGGAGGTATTGGTGGGTCTACATCGGGTAACCGGGTTGCCACCGTTGCGTCCTATGAACAGGGCACACCAGAAGTCGGCGTAGCCACGAAAGAGTATACTGGTGTCGAACATGGCCACATCGAGTCAGCCACGAAGGGGTGTTCCGCTATCCGAAAGGATTGCGCTGTCCCTTTTTGCGAACAGTTGACGTGCTTGGCAGTACCGAGGCGGCTACGCAGTGGCTGGCTGAGCCGCTTGCTGTGTTAAATGGCAATACCCCTATGTCTCTGCTTGCGAACGCGGAGTTCGGTCGTTTTGACGAACTGCTATCGGGTATTGAAGTCGGGTCTTTGCGTGATTGAAGTTTTCCGCGTCTGCCGAGCCAAATACTCGGATTTCAGCGGTGTTGGGTCCAGCCTCTCTGCCGGGCGGTGGAATCACCCGGGTGAGCGTGTGGTGTATACCGCTGCCATGCAGGATCACGCTCAATCCGCCACAGCCCTACGAATTCGACGAACGATTGTGGAAAGCTGCGGCGCGGCCATTTAGTCCGCACAGGTAAGTTCGCAAGGCTGTCGGCGATGCCACGGCTCGTATCATGAGATTTCCGTGCGTTCGCGCGCACTACCCCACGTGGGTCTCTACAGAGCGCGCAGCGCGGCAATCTTCGGGATTGACGCGCATCCGATCGACATCGAAGTGGACATGTATCCTTCCGGATCGCCGAAGGATTTCGTCATGGTTGGCATGCCCGATACGGCCGTTCGGGAAAGCCGGGAGCGCATC
>DASQDN010000187.1:0-2672 GCA_035634155.1 Bryobacteraceae bacterium
GAATCGGCTGCGGCGTTCACATTCACGAACGGGCTGTTTGTGGATCGGGTCCAAAGAAAACTGGCCGCCTCGAAAGCCACGAGCAGAACGAAAAAGCCGGCATGAAACCAGCGCCGTGATGGCTCGACTACGGCGAGCGCAGCGATCAGGCATAGCGCCGAGATGAAGTATGTCTCTTTGGAAAAGGCGAAGCACACAACGGACGCAAGGATGACCAATGCGAGTAGCGGCAACAATACTGCTTTGTGGCGGCCGCGCTCGCGAACCCCGAGCCATGTATCCCACGCGAGCAGGGCTACGATCAAACCGAAGTAAGACACCATCGCAGGAAGATCGTGACGGTGCTCAGGATAGAACTGCGGATGTGCCAGGTTCAAGATGACATACAGGAGCAGCGATGCGAAGAACCACGGGGAATGAAGCTGCAGTACTCGGCGAACGTAAACCGCGGTGAGCAGCAGATTCGCAAGCGTAAGCGCGATAGCTCCGCCCATGAATCCCTGCATGCCACCTCCACCGAACAAGTGCATCGCATAATAGGCGAGCGGCCGCGGGTAGCCGAGGAGCAGCGTGGAAGCCGCTTTCATCCGCATACCCACGTAGTCGTAGAAGTCGATGTGATACGGCCACCACGGCGCAAAATAGCCGGGCTGCACGAAACGGAGAATCGCCCAATAAAGAAGCAGCGTTGCCGGGATCGCCAGTAACCACAACACCACCGCAAAGCGGCGGCGCGGGGCGCCGGATCCTTCTTGGGCGGATTCCATTCTTCCTATTATGGCCACGCCGAAGCAATCCTCCTGTGCCTGTCCGCTATGGTGAGATTGCGCCCGGCGCACGGCTGCGGCGCTACGTGGAATGCTACTGGTGGAGCGAGAGCCCGGAAGCATCGCAAGGTCATCGTGTGATGCCGGACGGGTGCTCGGACATCCTGCTCTCGACAGGTGGCGGGGAGCAGCCGAGGCTGACACTGGTCGGCCTGATGACCACTCCACAGGTGCTGGATGTTCCGGCTGGCAAGCAATACTTCGGTGTCCGTTTCCATCCTGGAATGGCCGCGGTGTTTGTTCGCGAAGCGCCGCTGCTGAACGACCGAGTGGAGTCGCTCGATGCCTTGTGGGGTTCACAGGCAAATTCACTGTTGAGTAACCTCCTTGATAGCCGCGAGGACCCATGGCGGAGTGCCGTGGCGATGGAGCGGCATTTGCGACCACTTGAATCTCCGCCGGAGCACGATGCTGCAATTGCACGTCTGGCCGTCGATGGCTTCACGTCGGATCTAAGTGATCGGCACTTGCGCTCGCGGATTCGCTGCCTCGGCGAAGCCGTAGACTGGGCCGACCTGCCTGTGTGCTGCGGCTATTTCGACCAGGCGCATCTGATTCGCGATTTTCGTGAATTCGCCGGCATGACCCCTGGCCGACATTTACAATCACGCTGCGGGCTGCCGCACGTAGAATCAATTTGTGGAACAGTTCAAACCTGAGAACAAGATCGACTACATCGAAATGCCTGCGATCGATATCGGAGCAACGCAGACATTCTACTCGACGGTGTTCGGGTGGAAGTTCGAGGATTACGGTCCCCAGTACACCAGCTTCTTCGACGGAAGACTAGCTGGCGGCTTCACGACGTCCCACACGGCTCCTGTGAAAGGCATGGTCGTGGTGATCTATGCGTCGGATCTGCCGGCGATGCAGCAGAAGATCACGGCAGCGGGCGGCAAGATCACTCGAGAAACGTTCGCATTTCCCGGTGGAAAGCGGTTCCATTTCACGGACCCGAACGGCAATGAGCTCGCCGTGTGGTCGGATGTAGATTTATAATGTGGGTGGCGCGCTCGGGCGCCTCCGTGTCCGCGGAAAGGACTGCGTCCACCCAGATTCGCGAAGCATCGCCGACATTTCGATGAACTCTTTTCTGCCCGAGCAAGCGGACACCGGGCCACAAGAAAGGAGCTCATTGTGACACGGACAGACTTACCTGCACGCAAACTCCGGCAGCATCCGGATCTCGATCAACTCAAACGCCAGGCCAAGGAACTGCTCGCTTCGTATCGCGACGGCGATAAAGCGGCGGCGGCCGAAGTGAGTGCTTACTTTCGTGATGCTGATGTCGCGACCTTCGCATTGCACGACGCGCAACTCGTGCTGGCGCGTTCGTACGGGTTTGCCAGTTGGCCGAAGTTGAAAGCCTGCGTCGAGGGCGTTAATGTACAGCGACTAGCGGACGCGGTGCGTAGGGGCGACATTGAATGGGCGCGCGCCGTGTTGAAGGCTCGGCCGGAATTGGCGAACATGCAGATGGCCGACAACAACGAGCATCGGCCGATTCATTACGCGGTGCTTGCTCGACAACCCGAGATGGCGCGTCTGCTGATGCGACATGGCGCGGACGCGCGGGTCGGCATCTACCCGCATCGCGCCGCCACGACTGCATTGCAACTCGCCATCGACCGAGGGTTCGATGAGATCGTCACAATCCTCACTCAGGAAGAACAGCGGCGGCAAGGTTCGGTCTCGAGTGCGGATGAGCTCACCGACGCATTGCTCGCTCGTGACGTGAACCAGGCGTTGTCGGTGCTGGCAGGCAATCCCGCGCTGATTAATGCGGTGAATAGAGGCGGCTGGACGCCGCTGCACGTTGCGGCTGCGATGCGAAACGCGCGTGCG
>DASQDN010000188.1:0-3410 GCA_035634155.1 Bryobacteraceae bacterium
ACTCCTCACAGTGGCGCTCGGCGTACAAGGCGCCGCGCTTCTCGTCGCGGGCATGCTGGCCTCCGACCGCACGCTACGACTCTCAGGACTAGCGCTCTTCCTCGGCTGCGTCGGCAAGGCATTTATCTACGACCTCCGGCAACTGGACACCTTCGGCCGCATTCTGTCGTTCATCGTCCTCGGACTGCTGCTCCTCGGCGCATCGTGGATCTACACACGCTATCGCGAACGCATCAAGCGGCTCCTGTAACCCGCCTATTCGTGCCGGAGCACCTGTTGCGGATCGGTCCGCGACGCGCGCCTCGCAGGCATCCACACCGCTCCTGCCACCCCGACCATCACGATTGCGCAGGCTACGGTTACAGCCAGCCCGTCTGAGGCCTTCACTTGAAACAGCAGGTTCGCGATCCATCGCTGCGCGAACGCGAACGCCGCCAACCCTGCCAGCAGCCCGACGCCGGCCCAGGTCAGTCCCGAAGCCAGGAACAGCCGCAGAATCTGCCGGGGCTCCGCGCCCAGCGCCAACCGGACCGCAATCTCAGGAGCGCGCTCACTCACCATCTGCGCTGTCACGCCGTGCAGACCTGCAATCGCCAGCAGCAGGCACACGCCGCCAAACGACAGCACAAGCAGCGCCACCACCCGGCGCGTCCCGAGCAGTTCGTCAAGCCGTTCACGCAACGTCTGCACATCGAACACAGCCACCGAGCCGTTCGCGCGCCGAATGGCGGCGCGTATCGCCGGAGCAGTATTGCCCGGCGACCGCGCCAGCACTCCAACCGTACTCGTCGAATTCATCTGAGCGAGTGCGTAATACACCACCGGTCGTGAACGCGATTCAGGTGTTGTCGCTCGAAGGGCTGGGACCACACCCACGATCGTCGCCGGCCCGCCGTACATTCCAATCTTCTGGCCCAACGGATCGTCGCCTCGAAAGAACTCATCGGCCAGCCTGCTGTCAATCACGCAGACGCGTTCACTGTCTGCTGAGTCGCCATCGACAAACGTTCTTCCGCGCAGCACCGGAATCTGCAGTGTGCGGAAATATCCCGGTGTCACCATGTGCGCTTCGCCGTGTCGCTCAGGCTCGCCCGATTGCACCTTCCGACCGGCAATCGTGAACCCGGCTGTCAATCCCTCACTCGCAAAAGGAACTGGATACGCGAGCGCAACCGGACCTTGGGCCGCGGCGCGCAGTTCCGTCTCGGCTCGGGCCAGAAAGCCAGGATCGTTCTTCGGCTTCAGAACGAATGCCGTCGTCACCCCCTCATACCGGAACCCCGGGTCAATCTGTCGAGCCGCCCAGAAACTCCGCATCAGCAGTGTGGTCGTCACCAGCAGCACCACAGCCGCTGCGACCTCCGCCGCCACAAACACGCTCTGAAATCTTCGCCGCGGCGCACGAGCCATGCCGGCGGCCTGGTTATCTCGCATCAACTGAACGGCCGGAGCGAGCCCGAACACAAAGCCACACAACAGCGATACCACCAAGCCATACAAGGCCAGTGATCCGTTCATGCGCGCCAGCGCCAGCAATTCCTTTTGCGGCACAGCCAACTCACCCAAGATCGACGTCGCGCCCGCAGCCATCGCGATCCCTACGCCTCCCCCCAGCAGCCCCAGCAGCAGGCTTTCAATGACCAACTGCCGGAACACCTGCGTGCGCGTCGCTCCTAACGCAAGCCGAATCGCAATCTCGCGCCGCCTTCCCGCAGTACGCGACAACAGCAGAATCGCCACGCTCGCACAACTGGTAAACAGCACCGCCAGTGCTGCCGCCCAAAGCGTCCAAAGTGTGCGCTTTAAATCGCCTGCGACGAAGTCCGTGAATCCGTGAAGATCCACGAAGTACCCGTAGTTCTTGCCTTGGGCGTAAGAATCATTCTTCAACGCCTCGACGTATCCATTCACTCGGGCCGATGCTTGGTGAAACGAAACCCCTGGTTTCAGACGAGCCACTACGGTCAGCGTCATGTTGTACCCGCGCTTTTGCAGCCGGCTCGCCGCCATTTGCAACGGGGTCCAAACGCGAGCCCGCACGGGATAACGGAAATGCTCCGGGGCCACTCCGATAATCCGGTGAGGCACTCCGTCGAGCATCATCATTCGACCCAACACGGTCCGATCGCCGCCGAACTGTGAGGTCCACGTGGGCCACGAAAGCACTACCGCTTCGCGATCGTTGTCATCGAAAAACCGCCCTAACGCAGGCTGCACGGCGAACACATCGAAGAACGATGGCGTGACAACGCGGCCAATTACGCGAACCGACTCACCACCAAGGTCTGACGTCCAGTACCGGCCCTCCATCGCGGCGACGTGTGTAAACACATCGCGCATGTCGCGCAATTCCCGCCACTCGACGCCCGATGTCTCCGCTTTGGGGAGGTTGAGCTTGTCCAGACGCACAGTCGCGACCGCCAGACGGTCCGCATCGCTCACACCCATCGGATTCAACAGCAGTGCCTGCAACACAGACACCACCGCCGTGTTAGCGCCCACCCCGAGCGCCACGCTGAACACCGCCGCCGCGACAATAGCAGGCCGCTTGGCCATCAGGCGCGCGGCAAACCGCACATCGCGAAACAGCGTGTCGACCCAGCGAAACCCCCACTCCTCGCGACTCGCCTCCGCGGTCAGTGTCGTATTGCCGAACCGCCGCGCTGCAGCTGCGCGAGCCTCTCCGGCATCCATACCCTCGCGAATGAATCGATCTTCCAGCATCTGCCGGTGCTCATCCATCTCCGCTTGCAAGTCACGATCGAGCTGTGAGCGTTTCCGCCAATGCCGCAGTCTGCTGAAGACCGTCATACGCTCTCCATCACACGGGCAATGCCGGCAATCAACGCGTCGAACTCTCGCTTCTCCTGTGCAAGCTGCTTCCGTCCCGCCGCCGTGATCTGGTAGCTCCGAACCTTGCGGCCGGTCTCAGCGGAAGTGGTCCATTCTGCTTTAACCATCTCGGCGACCAGCAGTCGCTGCAGCGCGGGATACAACGAACCCTCACCCACGCGTAGCGTGTCTTCGGACACCTGCTGAATGTGCTGTGCGATTCCGTAACCGTGGTTAGCTCCGCGCGTCAGCGTCTTCAGGATCAACATGTCTAAAGTTCCGGGCAGAAAGTCAGAAGCCATCGGTGATCGATACCTCGGTGATCGATGCTTTCTGTATACTGAGGCAGGAACTAATTCGCTGTCAAGGAAAAACTCGAAGACTGACGAACAAGTGGTTACTGAAACCGAAGATCGACTTGGTTCGCCGCGATGCCATCGGCTCTAATCGCCAGCTTCACTAAACCCCGACCGGCAAGCTCTCGAGGCAGGCGAATGTTTACCTGATCGAGGCCGAAAAACTGGGAATGCGCACCGGAAAACAGCACCTCCGCCGCCACCCCATCAACCGACGCTGTT
>DASQDN010000189.1:0-6865 GCA_035634155.1 Bryobacteraceae bacterium
AGCCGCTCGGGACGGTACATTGGAACTTGCCGCTAGCCCTGACGGCTCCCGCCGTCAGATCCTTACGTCCCCATCGTCTAGAGGCCTAGGACATCGCCCTTTCACGGCGGTAACGGGGGTTCGAATCCCCCTGGGGACGCCAGTCTTACCTGGCAGCTAGTCCAGCATCCAAGGTCCGCAGCATCCCGCTCACGTCCCCATCCCAAAACGCGCGCTCATTCAGCCACAGTCCGGGGAATACTTCCGACTGGAGGATACCGTCGGTATCGGGAGCGAGCAGAACGAAGCTTCCGTCCTTCCATTTACGCCATTCGATTCGCTGTTCTTCCAGCAGCACGGCAATGTACTCGGAGACGGCGGCGCGCTGGTATAACGCGAGCTTCGGGCCGAGGTCGTAAGTACGGCTAGACTTGGTGATTTCTACGACGAGTTCGGGCGAGCCGCTGGCAAAGCCCTCACGCACTTGAGTCCGTCCGCCGTGGGCGGGGAGTAGGCACAACGCGAGATCGGGTTGTGGCGCGCTTTCCAACATTAACCAAGTGGCATTTGAGAGCGCTTCGCAATTGCCCGCACGCGCGGCGTAAGCGCCGATCAGCACCTGCATCTGATGATCGCGCCGACCATGTTCCATTGAGACCGGAGAAGGCATATAGACCATCCCGTCAATCAGTTCCACTGATTTCAAGCGCGGCATCTGCTCCCACCGCGCAAGAACATCTTCTCGTGTCATCCGATCGCCGGGTTCAAACAACAGCGGATAGTGTTGGAGTAAATGCATCATAGACAGACTCCGCTCGTCCCAGTCTAGCCCACCTTGATAGGATGGATTCTCCGCCATGGTTCTTTCCGACGTCGACATCAAACGCTACATCGAGATGGGCAAGATCCGGATCTCGCCGGCTCTTCCTCCGGAGCAGTTCGGCAGTTGCTCGGTCGATTTCCGCCTCGGGGCTGAGTTCAACGTCTTTGAACACAGCCGCTATCCCTATATCGACCTGCGCGCAAAAACAGCGCTGGAAGGCATCATGAGTACCGTCAAAGTGGAGCCCGGCGAGCCTTTCATCCTGCAGCCGCGCGAGTTCGTCCTCGCCATCACCGAAGAAAACCTGGAGCTGGACGACGACGTCCTGGGCCGACTCGAAGGCCGCTCGAGCCTGGGTCGCATCGGTATCATCGTCCACGGTACGGCCGGTCTCTTCGATCCGGGCTGGAGCGGCAAAGCCACTCTTGAACTCAGCAACCTTGGGCGCATGCCGGTTGCGCTGTATCCCGGGATGCGCATCTGCTCTTTCACGTTTGAGCAGCTTTCCGGGCCATCCTCCATGCCTTACCGAACGAAGCCAAATAACAAGTACGCCGGGCAGACGCAGCCACTTGCCAGTCGCTTGGACCGCGAAGGCGCCGGCAAATAGTCAGCGCCCGGACGACCCGAATCCACCCGCGCCGCGCGTAGATTCGCCGAGGTCTCCCTCGGTCCATTCCACCGCCTCATAGCGCGCAATCACCATCTGGGCGATCCGGTCGCCCGCATGCACCTCATAAGGCTCGCGGCCGAGGTTCAACAGGATCACCTTGATCTCACCTCGATACCCCGGATCGATAGTCGCCGGCGCGTTCGGCAGCGTGATCGCATGCTTCAGAGCCAGGCCGCTGCGAGGCCGCAACTGCGCCTCATAACCAGCAGGCAGCTCAATCGCCACGCCGGTCGGAATTGCCTGCGCGACATTCGGCAGCAACACAGCCCCGGAGGTGGCTCGCAAATCCATTCCCGCGTCTTCTTCCGGACCATGCGCGTACTGCGGCAGGTGCGCGTCTTCACTGAGCTTCCGAATCTTGATGACCAAGCACTCCATGATATCGTTCGAAAACAATCATGTCCCGAGTTCTGACCATCGCGCCGATGCCTCCCGAGAAGCTCGCCTACGCCTTGGCGCGCTACAGCCGATCTCCGGACTCCATCCGCGATTCAATTGAATGGGTCCGCTCGCACGACTCCGGCAAGTTCCTGGAAAGCTTCTACTTCCAATACGGCCATGCGTCTATCGCCGACTTAGGGCATCTCGCCGTGTGTTTTGAGGGAATCTCCGAACTCGCCGCAACCGAAGTGGAGGATGAGCCGCTGTGGGACGGGCAGGCCCGTTCCTCCCGGTATCAGGACTTCTCCCGCTCGGGATTTGTCGTTCCCCCGGAGTTGAAAGGCGAAGACGTAAATTGCTACCAAGAAGCCGGCGAAGCTCTGCTCCGGGCTTACTCAGTGATCCATGAACGCATGTTCGACTGGTATCAGGACAAGCTTCCACGTCCGGAGGACATGAAGCCTGACGCCTATAAGCGAAACCTGACAGCGCGAGCATTCGATGTCGCCCGATACTGCCTGTTCTGGGGCATTCCTACAGGGGTAGGGCAGGTAGTCAGCATTCGCACGCTGGAGAAGCAGGTACGACGCCTACGGGCTTCGACGTACCAGGAACTTCGTGACCTAGGAGATGAGATCGCGACTGCCTGTGCGCAGCCGGCAGCCTGCGGTTGGTCGAGCCGCGATACGGCGGAACCGGTGGCCCCCACCCTCGCCCGCTTCGCCGATCCCGACCTTCACCCCGCGCAGTCCAAAGCCGACCTTCGCCAATGGGCCGAGCAAAATCTGCCGCAGCCGTCCGCCGAGTCCTATAGCGTTCCCGACGTGGACTTGCTGAAGCCCATCGATACTCTCACCGATGCAGTGGCGTGCCTTCTCTATGAAGTGACTGCCCGCTCTTATCGCGAACTCTACGAACTTGCCGGATCGTGGTCTCTTGAGCAGCGTGAGGAAGTGGTCGACGTCGCACTCAGGTCGCGCACCCGCCGTGACGAAATGCTTAGAAGCTTCCGAGGCGGCCCGTACGTTTATGACATTGTCATGGACATCGGGGCTTACCGCGACCTTCATCGTCACCGCCGATGCGTTCAGCTCCGGCAGGATTACGGAACGCACCTCGGCTACGCCGTACCCGAACCCGCTGTCGTGGCCGGATGCGAAGCCGAGTTCCGCGATGCAATGGATGCGGCATTCGCTTCGTCACAGTCGTTGAGAGGACGAGCCGCCGAATACATTCTTCCGTTTGCAACGCGCTCACGTTTCTTATTCAAAATGGATTTTGCCGAGGCCGAATACATTTGCCGCCTCCGCTCGGGCGTGAAAGGTCACTTCAGTTACCGAAAAATCGCGTGGGATATGAAGTGCGCCATGGAAAATGTAGAGCCCGCGCTGGCACGACTGATGTCAGCTACCCCTCCTTGGGTAGAAGATCCCCTGAAAAGGTAATTCTTTCCACGGCAGCGCAGAGCGAGAACTGATAAGCATCTCCTTTTCTAACACTTACGAGTTTGGTACGCCACTTGCCCTTAGGAAGGCGGGACCGGAGAATAGATGACCCGGTCCGAGAAAGCTGCCGCCACAAAGATGGCGTCATCTCGAGATTAGTGGAGGAAAAAGAAATGAACGTGAAAGCTATCGCCGCTACCTTAGGTCTGGCCAGCTTGGTTCTCGTGCCCGGCGCCCAGGCCGATCAATGGAATAAACGAACGATCATCACCGTGAACGAAGCCATCCAGGTGCCCGGCAAGGTTCTTCAGCCCGGTAAGTATGTAATGCGCCTGCTCGACTCTCCGTCGAACCGCCACGTGGTACAGATTTTCAACGAGCGGGAAGACCAGCTTCAGACGACAGTGCTCGCGATCCCGAACTACCGTCTACAGCCCACCGGCAAGACCGAGTTCCAGTGGTGGGAAACTCCGGCGGGCCAGCCTCGCGCTCTTCGCGCCTGGTTCTACCCCGGTGATAACTTTGGCCAAGAGTTCGCCTATCCCAAGTCCGAGGCGATGGCTATCGCAGCTACTACGAATCAGAACGTCCCAACCACCTTCGCCGAGAGCCAAGCCGATCTGGCCACTGCTCGCGTAGGAACGGTTGACCGCGCCGGTACGGAGATGGAACTGGATCGCCAGACCTACACCCGGGCCGACGGAGCCCAGAACAACGACACCGGCAATCAGCAGATCGCGCAAGCCACCCCGCAGGCGGTAACCGAGCGCCCGGCAACGGAACGCCCGGCGGCCACGGAAATGGCGCAGGCGCGTACCACCCCGCAGGGCGCGATGTCGGATGCCGATGCAGGGCGCAGCCTGCCTCGCACCGCCAGCCCAGTCCCGACGGGTGCTTTGGCCGGCTTGCTCGCTCTGGGCGCCAGCCTTGCCCTCCGCGCTGCTAACCGCGCGTAAACCAAAAAACGTCTAACCTTACACACGCGCCTGGCGGTATCAGCCGATGTCGCCAGGCGTAGTTCCATGTGATGAAGAGGTGGGATATGAAACCGGCTTGGTTGATCACGGGTATTCTTTCAGCCGTTTTTACCATCGCTGTGGCGCAAGATACCGCGCCCCAGGAGGCCCCGAAGAGTGTCGGGGATCCTGGCGAAGCCAAGGCGCGCACCGCGCCCGTTGGTCCTCCGGCGACGACTATCAACCTCCCTCCGCCTCCACCCGACCCTAACGAATTTCGCGTCTCCAGCGACGTCGAGATGGTCCTTCTCGACGTCAGTGTGAAGGATCATGACGGAGGCTTCGTCTCCGGCCTGAAGATGTCTGATTTCACAGTATTGGAGAATAAGACAAGTCAGAACCTTACAGTCTTCCAAGCTCAGGATGTGCCTGTCACAGTCGGTCTCGTGGTCGACAACAGCGGCAGTGTTCGGAACAAGAAGCCTGAAATCGTAACCGCCGCTCTTACCTTTGTCACCAATTCCAATCCGAACGACGAAGTCTTTGTAGTCAACTTCAACGACCGCGTGATGATGGGCCTCCCCGACGATATCCCGTTTAGCGCGGATTCGCGTCTGTTGCGCCAGGCGCTGCTTCTGAACCCGGCTCGTGGCCGGACGGCCCTTTACGACGCGCTGATGACGGCGCTCGATCATCTTGAAAAGGGCCGGCTCGATAAGAAAACCCTCGTTTTGATCAGCGACGGCGGCGATAACATGAGCCAAGCCACCAAAGAGGAACTGCTCCGGCGGGCGGAAGAATCCCTGGTCACTATCTACACAGTCGGCATTTATGATTTGAACGACCGCGACCGCAACCCGGGCTTTCTTAAAGAGTTAGCTCGGATCACGGGGGGAGAATCCTATCTTCCCGGCGAAAGCAAGGAACTCGTCCCTACTTGCGAGAAGATTGCCCATGACATCCGGAACCGCTACACACTTGGCTATGTGCCTTCGAACCGCGATTTCGATGGCAAGCCTCGGAAGCTACGCGTAATGGCGGCTGCTCCGAACGGGAAAAAATACACAGTCCGCACCCGCACGCATTACATCGCTGCTTCGTCCCGCAGTGCTTCTACTCGCTCACGGGAAAACGCGAAATGAATACGCTGTTCGCAACCAGTCGGCATCAGAGACGCCGGACGCTGCTGATCGCCGAAATCGCGCTGCTCACGATCGGGTTCGTTTTCTTGACGTGGGCCGGTTATATGACGGCACGCGGCATAGCCTCCAATAGCTGGCAAAATTATCGATTCGAGGAGTCGCTTGCCGGCAATCAGCCCTCGGTCACCGGATACGTTAAGTATCTGTGGAGTGGAGACAAAGGGACTGAGCGCGCAGGAGACGAGCAGCCGGCCATGGATGCGCCTGCGTCGCAGCCGTCGGCGCGCAAGAGGTTTGCTCCCAACGAGCTAATCGGCCGCATTGAGATCCCGCGCCTGAAAGTGAACGCTGTAGTGAAGGAAGGGGCGAACTCGAAAACGCTCAGCCGAGCCGTGGGCCACGTGCCTTACACCGCGCTTCCGGGAGAGAAGGGCAATGTCGGAGTCGCCGCCCATCGCGACACGTACTTCCGGGGTCTCCGCCATGTTCGCCACGGAGACATAATCCGAGTGACGACCGCAGCAGGCGTTTACCTCTACGAGGTTGACGCCCTCAAGATCGTTTGGCCGAAAAACGTCGAAGTCCTGCATCCGACGCCCGATCGCCGGATCACCCTCGTCACCTGCTATCCATTCAACTACGTTGGTTCGGCGCCTAAGCGATTCATCGTACAGGGGAAGCAGATCGGCTTTGAGGAGCTGTCGGCGCGGGGAAAAACCCGCTCTGAGCAAGCACCCTCTGGCCAGCGGGTGAGAGAAGGAACGTAAGCAGTTTTTGCGCTGCCTCTCGATTGCGGCTCCGAACCGGAATCGCCGCGGTTTGCAAGATGGGCTTGTGCCATTCGGCGGGGAGCAACTGCCCGCCTTTATCCTTTACGAGTGACCAGGCGACAATCGCCGCATCCGCGTTGCCTGTCTCGGCGAACCGTAGTGCTTGCCGGACGTTCTCGCCAAAAACCATTCGGTTCGCGACCCTGCTCCACAATCCTTGCTGCTCCAAAGCCTCTTTGGCTGCCTGTCCGTATGGGGCGTGCGCAGGGTTGGCCATGGCCAGGGCGCGCAGGCTGGGCAGGTCCGAGAGCGCCAGGTTTTTCGCGGACCACAATCCGATCCGACCCTGCGCGTAGATCACTTTGGAACTCGCGTGTGCTCCTCCTGCACGGATCAACTCATCCACGTACTGTTCGTTCGCTGACAAGTAAAGGTCGAACTCGGCTCCGTGGCGGATCTGCTGAGCAAGCATGCCACTTGAGCCGAATGTGTAGCGTACCCTGCAGCCGGGTAGCACGAGGCGCTTCTCCAGCGGCATGAGGTCAGCAGCGGCAGCAACAATCAGCGTGCATCCGAAGGAGGCACTCACGCATCCTTGACAAAGAAAGACTAAGATTCGATAATAAACCTGAAGGCAGGAGGATTTCCGGAGCATGGCAAAAATTATCGGTATTGACCTCGGAACGACGAACTCAG
>DASQDN010000190.1:0-3041 GCA_035634155.1 Bryobacteraceae bacterium
ACATGCGCCTGCAGCCGGGTATGAACGAGGAGGCCAAAGTTGCCCTGCAAGCCGGCCGCAGCAGGCGCGACGATATCACCGCCGCAGCCCACTAACTCGATGCAGACCCTACACATCCGAAGGGCCTCCGGCGGTGAGGATGCCTGCGGGATCGCACGCCTAATGGCCGGGGTGGTGGCTGAACGCATCCACTCCGCCATCGACTGCGCGTGGACGGCCGAGGAGCAACTCCGCTACCTACAGGCGCTCTCCCCGCGTCAGGCCGTCCACATCGCGGTGAACTCCGGAAACCTCATCATCGCCGCACAAACGCTCGACCTCTGGTCGCCGTTGCCTTCCATGCGACATGTTGCTCAGCTTGGCACCTTCGTAGCACCGGAATGGCGAGGCCGCGGCGTCGGCCGGCAGCTATGGAAGGTCACCGAAGCCTTCGCACAAAGCGCCGGCTACCGCAAATTGGTCATCCAGGTCCGAGGCTCGAACACACGTGCCCACGCCTTTTACACAAGCCTTGGCTTCCAACAATGCGGACTCCTGCAACGACAGGTAATCCTCGACGGAAAGGAAGACGATGAAATCCTGATGGAGCTCTTCCTCTAGGTCAATCCGCCGCTCGCAAGGCGACAGCGGCATCTACACGAGCCGCACGTCGCGCAGGCAAATAACCTGCAACCAGTGCGACCCCGAGCAGCACGGCCACAGTGATGGCAACGGTCGCCGGATCACCCGGTTCCATTCCAAATAGCAGCGATGCCGTCAAGCGCGCCAGCAATAGCGCCGCCGCAACTCCGATGCCGATCCCTATCGCCGCCAGCCCAAGCGTTCTTCGCATCACCATGCGCAGCACGGCGCCTGCCTGGGCGCCCAATGCGAATCGAATGCCGATCTCCCGCGTACGCTGGCCGACGCCATAAGACACAACCCCGTAAATCCCAATTGACGCAAGAACGATCGCCGCCACCGCGAACCCGCCGAGCAGGAGCATCAGGAATTTGCGCGGCGAGACGGCGCGATCGACCAACGCATCCAGCGTCTGATACTCGGCCGCGGGAAGCGACGCATCCACTTGCTGCAGCGCCCGTCGAACCCCGGTCGCCACGGCATTCACATCCTGTCGCGTGCGCACCACCAGTTCCACGGAATTCGAGTCGCTCTGCGTAAGTGGAATGTACGCCTCCAGTCCACCTTCCTGCTCTACGGACTCATGCCGCACATTGGCCACCACGCCCACCACACGCCGTTCTTTGCCGAAATTGGCCAACTTGCCAATGGCGCTCTCGCCCGGCCACAATCGGCGCGCGGCCTTTTCGTTGATGAGCATCACGGGTTCTGCAGCCGACGTATCCCGCTCTTCCAGCATTCGGCCTGCGATCAGTTGAATACCCATGGTGCGCGTGTAGCGCCAGTCCACAATACGAGGATGCGCAATCGGCGCCTGCCCTCGTGGATACTGGACGCCTTTGGCCACAAGGCCCCAACTTCGGTCGCGGCTCAGCGGCAAAGCATCCGTAATGCCCACCGACTCTACCCCTGGGACCTGCTCCACGCGTTGTGCGACCCGCTCATAAAACGCAAGTCGATCCGCCGGGCTCTTATACCGCTCGCCAGTCTCCAGGCGCCATGTCGCGGCCTGCTCCGGCCGAAACCCGAGATCTACCTCAAGCACGCGTTGAAAGCTGCGAATCAAAAGACCCGCCCCGACAAGCAACACGCAAGCCATGGCCATCTGCGTCACTACCAGTGCCGCACGTGCCCATCCCCCGGCGGGACCGTCACTCGATCCACGGCCGCTTTCCTTCATCGCGTCCGCTGCATCGGCTCGGGAAACTTGAATGGCCGGAACCACGCCCATCAGCGCCGCCGTAACCATCGCCGCGCCCACTGTGAACAACAGAACCGTTCCATCGATCCGAACCGTAGCCAGCAAGGGAATGCTCACGTCCTGGATCGCTGCCATAGTCCGCACGCCGGCATACGACAAGCCAAGTCCCAGCACCGCTCCGGCTAGCGAGACCAGCAAGCTTTCCGTCAGCAACTGCCGAACCAGTCGCCCGCGACTGGCGCCCAGCGCGGAGCGAATCGCTACTTCCTTCTTGCGCGCGGTGGCACGCGCCAGCAGCAGATTGGACAAGTTGGTACACGCGATCAACAGCACTACACCCACAGCGCTCAGCAGCACCACCAGTCCGCGCCGGAACCTTCCGCTGAGATGGTCATGAAGAGGCGTCATCTGAGCGCCAAACCGATAACGATCCGGATGCGCCGCGCGCAGTTGGCTGTTGATCACATCGAATTCGCTTTGCGCCTGTTCAAGTCGCACACCCGGCTTCAGGCGGCCCATCACTGCCAGCGTGTTGCCCCAGCGGTCCGTCCGCTCGGTAAGCGGGAACGGCGTCAGCATGTCAGCGCGTGAACCCGGAGTGAACGTCGAGCGGAAATCAAAGGAACGGGGGAGCACACCGATGATCGTGGTGGAGCGGTCATTCAGCGCGATGGAGCGCCCAATCACCGAACGGTCGCCTCCGAATCGCCCCTGCCACAGCGCATGCGTAAGGATCACCACCGGCCTTCCATTGTCCTGGCTCTCCTCCGCGCTGAAGTTGCGCCCGGCCTCCATCTTCACGCCGAGGAACGGAAGAAAGTTCTGCGAAACGCCGACGCCCACCAGGCGCTCCGGCTCAGCTACTCCCGTCAATGTATAGGTGCCGTAGTCGAAGAACGCAAAATACGCGGCCATATCTTCGAAGCTGCGATTCAACCGGCGCCAGTCGCGGTAGTTGGCTACCCGAGTGGTGCGTGAAGAAAGTCCTCCATCGCCGCCGGGTCCATTCGCAATCCACACCAGTCGATCCGGCGCATGGAAAGCGAGCGGTCGAAACAGGATCCCGTGCACGACACTGAAAATCGTAGTGTTCGCCGCGATCCCGAGAGCGACAATGGCGATCGCCGCCGCAAAGAAACTCACATCGCGCCGCATCGTGCGAAATGTGTATCGGATATCCTGACCGAACGTGTCCCACTGACGAAGCAGGTTCATAGGC
>DASQDN010000191.1:0-2354 GCA_035634155.1 Bryobacteraceae bacterium
GATGTCGCCGCGCCGGGCGCCCACAGCTTTGCGAATGCCGATCTCGTGCGTGCGCTCGGTTACGACGGCGAGCATGATGTTCATGATTACGACGCCACCGACGACGAGAAATACGGAAACGATTGCCAAAGCAGTTGCGGCAATCGCGCCCGTGAGGCGGCCCCACGCTTGCTGCAGAGAATCCGATCCTGCCATTCCGAAGGTGTCTTCCTGGTTTGGCTTCAGGTGGCGGAACGCGCGCAGCAGCGACCTAATTTCGTCCTGCGCTTCGTAGAGCCGATTTTGATCGAGGGCGAGAGCGTTGTATCCGAGCCCTTGCCGTGAACCGAACATTTTGAAGAACGTCTCAGCCGGAATGAAGACGAAGTTGTCACGAGACTGACCGAAGACGGAGCCGCGCGTCTTTGAAACCCCGATGACCTCAAAAGGGCGTCCGTTGATGGCAATCGTTTTCCCGACCGGGTCCACGTTCGGAAAGAACTGTTCCTTTAGATCGTTGCCGATGTAGGCTGCCGATAGCCGCTTACTGTCATCGCTGGGAGAGATGAATCGGCCGCTCACCGTCTGCATGTTCGAGATGATGTCCATGTTCGCGGTGGCTCCAACGCATTGAATCCAGTCGATGGCTTGACCTCCGTACTTCACCTGGACGCTTCGGAATGCCTCCATTCCGAACTCGCGAACGAGTTTAGCGTGCTCTTTCACGAAGTGGAACTCTTCGCGGCTCATCTCGGGATTTCGGCGCTGCATTTCCATGTACTTCTTGGCATCGAAGCTCCCGATCATGATGATGCGCCGCACGCGGAAGCCGTCCGCGCCCATGTCGGAGACCTGCTTTGCAATATACAGGTCCATTCCGTGAATGATGGACATCACGGCAATGAGAGTTGTGGTGGCAAGAATGATGCCGAGCAGCGTCAGAAAGCTTCGGAGTTTGCTGGCTCGAAGAGAACTGAGCGCGACGGCTGCAGCCTCGGCTAGTGAGGCCTGAGATGTCATTTAAGTAGAAGAGACGAGGTGCGCCGCCTGCTTGTTCCGGGTTTCGGTGAGCCAACCGAGCACCACACGATCGACCCAGAAGCGAGGAGCGCGCTTCGAGATAAAGCCCAAGTGTCCGCCGTGTTCAGCCGCGACGAGGCGGATGTGCGGGTTGCGGCGGATTGCCGGGTCGTCATAGATGTCAAAAGGGATTAACGGATCATCCTTGGCCTGGATTAACAGTGTCGGAATACGAATCCGCTCCAGGAACTGCTTGGAGGACTGAGTTGCGTAATAGTTATCCGCGGAACCGAAGCCGAAGAACGGGGCGGTGATGTGATCGTCGAACTCGTAGACGCTGCGGCATTCGTCCAGACGCTGGACATCGTACACTCCGGGCAAGCTTTCGGCGCGGCGGCGGATGCGTTCTTTCAAGCGCGACAGGAAGCGTGACTCGTAAATCCAGTTCGTTCGGCGGGACATCTTGCGCACGGAAGCGGCGAGGTCAATCGGTGTGGACACTGCTATGACTCCGTCGAGCAGGCCGGCCGCCGATTCGCCGAGTTCGCCCGCAAGCTTTAGCGCTACGTTTCCGCCGAGGCTATAGCCGATCAGGTACACCGGTTTCTTCCGCTCGCGTCTGATGTTCCGGATCACTTCGAGCGTGTCGGAGGTGAGGCCGGCGTGGTACATCGTCTTGCACAGCGCCTCAGTCCCGCCACAACTGCGCATGTTCTTTCGGTGGACAGCGTATCCGTTCTCCAGCGCAAGCTGAGACATGCTGCGAATGTATCCGGCGTTGCTGGAGCCCTCGAGGCCGTGGACCATTACGATCTCTGCCAAGGCGGGTTCGGTGGGCCGCTGCTCATGGACTAACACCTGGGCATCGGGTTCGGTTCGATAAAGGCGTTCGCGGACCGGGAAGCGGTTGGTGTCAAGACGGCGCGTCGCGAAGTTCGCGAGGATGGTGAGGATGTGCGGATTCTTGACGATTGGCTCGAAGGGGAGCAACCTTCAGTTTACGAAGTTGGAGCGGACCGGCGCCAGGACACACTGCAGGACACCGGTCCAATCAAGAGTTAATCGGCGTCGGCTGCCATGACAGACTCTGACTTGCGGCTGAGGTCCTCGGCCAGAATGATCGCCTCGGCCAGGTCTTTCATCGGTCTGCGCAAACGTCGGCTTTCGTTGCGAAGGCGGAGGTACGCCTCCTCCTCTGATAGCTTGTAGCGGTGCTGCAGTATGCCTTTGGCGCGCTCGACCAGCTTCCGGGTTTCGAGCTGGCGCTTCATTTCCTGGGTTTCTTCCAGCAGGCGAGCATTCTGCTCGGCGAGAACCCCGCGAGAAATGGCGCCACCCATCTGTTCACCGATGAA
>DASQDN010000192.1:0-9625 GCA_035634155.1 Bryobacteraceae bacterium
GCGGGTTTTGGACAGACGCGTATTGTAGTGCCGGTAGATTTCGAGCCACATCGCGGGTGTCTCGGTCCAAAGGTGCCGGTCATCGATAGCGCTACCGTCGAAAAGAAGGAAGCGCGGTCCCTTCTCCCGAATCCAACGCGCGTTCCACTCGTCCAAATACGGGCTATACGCGCTGTATCTTTGGATGACCGGATATAACTCCACATTCAGATGGCGCATCATGTCGCGATGGAAAGCCACGGACAGGATGGCTACGGATTGGCTTCCAATGGCGCCGCGGATCTCAGGGTCGAGCGCGAGTTCGGCTGGGTATTCGCGATCCGAGCGCCTGGCGAGATGCCGCCGCAGGGCGGTCACGTCCGTGGTTTTGGCGGCGAGTTGCAGCCCTTGAATGCCTGCGGATTGCCAGTATGCGTCGGGCCCGACGCGAAGGGTTGCATATCCAGCCCAGGTGACTGTGTAGGCGAACACCACGAGAGTCGCATTGTAGAAGGGCTTGCGGGAATCGGGCAGCAATAGGGACAGAATGGCGAGCACTACCGCCGCGAAGCAGAAGTAGATGATTACGTGCATGTCCTGCCGAACGAAACCATGCTTGAAGCTGACCAGCAGCGGGAGACCCAGCAGCAGGGCGGCGAATCTGCCCTTACTTGAATCGCCGCGCCATACGATGAACAGGACAACCGAGATCCACGCCAAAGTCTGTGCTGCGCCCGCTATCTCGATGGCATCGCCGACTGTGGCCATCGCGCTCGAATAGTTGCGGGCCACTTCAAGGCTCGCAAGGACGTACGTCTTCGCCGCATCGATGGAAGGCAGGAGAAGCCAAGACATGCCCGCCATGGTGACCGTCGGTACGACGGCCGCGAGGACCAGAGCGTGCCAGCGTTCAGCATGTTTTGTGAGAAAGCGATGCGCAACAAAGCCGGCAATCGCGCCGCCCGTAACCATTCCGGCCGTGAGCTTCACCATGGGAAGGAGGCCCGTCAGGATCAGGGCCGCCACATAGCGCGTGGTTCCCCCGCTCAGGAAGACCATGGTCAATAGGAGCAGAACTCCGGTGGTGAGCAATCCATCCAGGCCCACGAAATTGAACCAGTAAAGGGGCGCCGAGAAGGCGAGGTAGAGCGAAAAGAGGGCCAGGTTACGGACCCGAGCGCCACTAGAGAAGAAGACGTCGGCCAACACCGCGCCCATTAAAAGCCAGATTGCGTATTGAAACCGGAGCGCCTCGGTCAGGTTGCTCCCGATGTCCAGGGGGAAGACAAGATGCGAAAGCGGGCCGGTGGTCCAAATGATGTCACGCCCCACGGCCAGACCTTTCCACGCGGCGAGGTTCATTGCTTGAACCCAACTGATGTCGACGCCGTACGATTCCGCGTAGTAGCGGATGGGACACACAACCGCCACGCAGAAGAGAAAGAGCGCCCATCGAATGAGAGGATTGCCGGATTGCGTCTGCAGCGGGAGATCGGAAACCGTGACTTGGGCTGGCGCTTCTATCACCGCGGTCTCCCCACTCAGTTAAACAGGCAATCCGCGACTTGCGATTCGTTGCGTTTAATCCAATCGAGAGTGTCCGATAGAGTTGTGCGAGGATCTCGTTCCGGCTTCCAGCCGTGGGATGACTCGATCTTTCGCTTGTCGCTCAGGTAAACGCGGATGTCGGCTTTGCGGCCAGCTTCTTCGGAAGTGATCGGGATGCGGTGGCCGGTCAACTCTTCGCAGACGGCGGTGGTTTCGCGGAGTGAAAGGCTGAAGGGCAGCCCACCGCCGACATTCAGCGTCTGCTTGTCAAAGGCGTTCATGCTACCTGACTGTTTCACGACGAGCGAGGTCAGATCTTCGACGTGCAACACGTCGCGCACCTGCTTGCCTTCTCCGTTGAAGCCGATGTACTTCAGCGGACGGCCGAAATGATGCGCCGCCAGCCAAAGTGTCATCACGCCCTGATCGGCCTTGCCCATTTGCCACGGTCCGGCGATGAGACCGCAGCGGTTAATGACGTAGCGGAATCCATAGGCGTCGGCGAACTCTTCCACCATGAGTTCTGCCGCGAACTTGGTCATTCCGTAGATGGATCGCACGCCGGTGGTGGGGAATTCTTCGCTGATTCCTAAAGAGGATGCGCCCGGGATCGGTTGGTTGTCGGTCCAGCGAAAGCGCGTGTCGGATTCTACGTGATGGAGTTCATTCAACAACTGGACGGGGTACACACGGCTGGTGGACAGAAAGATGAAGTCCGCCTTGGAAACGCGGGCCAACTCCAAACAGTTGTAGCAACCGAAGAGGTTTGTGTCGACGACGTACTTCGGGCTGGACGAATAACCGGCTTGGGCGGACGGTTCAGCAGAGCATTCGACGATCAGGTCAGGCGCAAGGGAGGCCAAGTCCGATGGTTCGCGAACATCGCCGTGGAGGAACTCGATGCCTGCGGCGGTGAGGCGCTGGACGTTTAGCTCGCTGCCGCGGCGCCGCAGGTTGTCCAGGCAGATGACTCGTGCTTGCGGGTATTGGCGTTTCAGTCCGAAAGCGACCGTGGAGCCAACGAATCCCGCTCCACCGGTGACCAGCAGGCGATCAGGCATGGGGAAGCGCCTTGCCTAACTGCGGCGCCTCCGGCTGCGCGGCTGGCGCCAGACGCCGATAATCACCGCGCGAAAGGTGTTTCTCCAACCAGAGGTACAGCACAATGAACAGATAGCGACTTCCCATCTCGCGCAGCTTCAGCTTCGACGTGCCCGTTGCGCGATTCTGCCAGCAAATAGGGACCACCGAGTAGGAATAGCCGCGAACGATAGCCTTCAAGGGCATCTCAACCGTCAGATTGAAATGCGGTGAGATCAGCGGGCGCAGTCCCTCGATGACGTGCCGGCGGTAGCACTTGAACGCGTTCGTGGTGTCGTTAAAGCCTATGCCGAAGAGGGCGGCGATAAACCAGTTCGCCATGCGATTCACCACCAGCTTGTGCACCGGATATTCGACAGTGAGTCCGCCCTTGATGAAGCGCGAACCGAACACGCATTCAGCACCGGCTTGCAGCTTGCGATAGTACTTCACCAGATCTTCCGGGGAATCGGAGTTGTCGGCCATCATGATAGCGACGGCGTCTCCCGTGAAGACCTGCAGGCCCGCGCGGATGGCATACCCGAAGCCGTGTGGGCCGGGATTGCACAACAGTCGCACATTTGCGTTCAGCGAGACGATTTCCCGAACTACGGCGGCAGTCTCGTCCTTGCTTCCGTCATCCACGACGATGAGTTCGTGCGGAATGCCTTCGCGTGTCAGAACGGCCGCGATAGAGGACACTGTGGAAACGACACACTCGGCCTCATTGCGCGCCGGGATGACGACCGAGATCTTCATACCGCCACCGCCGATGCGCCCACGCGTGAGAAGTGGCTGTCGAACAACTGCTCCATAGTGTCTTGCAACGTGTAGCGGTACTGCCATTTCGGGTAATGGCGCTGGAATTTGGACACGTCGCTGATCCACCAGATGTGATCGCCCTTGCGGTTCTCATCGACGTAGGTCCATTGAAGCTTGCGAGGGCCGAGTTTTTCGCACAGCGCGATCGCTTCCAATACGGAGCAGTTACTATGTCGGCTGCCGCCAATGTTGTAAACCTCGCCTGGCCGGGGCGCCTGAAAGAAGTGGTAAAACGCATTCACCAGATCGTAGCTATGAATGTTGTCGCGGACTTGCTTGCCGGAATACCCGAAGACCCGGTACGGTGTGCCGTTGGCCGCGCATCCCACGAGATACGCGAGAAATCCGTGAAGCTGGGTACCCGAGTGTGCCGGGCCGGTAAGGCAGCCTCCGCGAAAGACGCCGGTGTTCATCTTGAAGTAGCGGCCATACTCCTGAACCAGCACATCGGCCGCGACCTTGGATGCGCCGAACAGCGAATGCATCGTTCCGTCGATGCTCATGCTTTCGTCGATGCCGTTGCGGTAGGGGTGAGAAGGATCGATTTCCCAGCGGAGATCCTGCTCGATCAGGGGCAGACTGTTGGGTCGGTCTCCGTAGACCTTGTTGGTGGAGGTAAAGATAAAGGTCGCTTTGGGACAGTAAGCGCGAGTCGCCTCCAGCAGGTTCAGGGTTCCGTTGGCGTTGATGGAGAAGTCGGTGAAGGGGTCACGGGCCGCCCAGTCATGCGAGGGCTGCGCCGCCGTATGGATCACTAGCGCGATGGACGAGGAATACTCGGCGAAGATGCTTTGCAACTCGGCGAAATTCCGAATATCCGCGGGAATGCTTCGGTAAGAGGGAAAGTCGCGATGCAGCCGCGCCTTTTGCCATGAGGTGGAGGCTTCGGGTCCAAAGAGGCGTGCCCGGTAGTCATTGTCGATGCCGACAACGTCGTAGCCGAGGCCTGCGAATAGGGCTACGGACTCGGACCCTACGAGGCCGTGCGAACCTGTAACCACGACTACTGACATGCGACCGCGGTCCTCCCGTCCAAACGCCAATGAAACCTATTCATCGGCGACTCGGATGGAAAAGTTTAGCGGTCCTTCGGGGTCAGGCGTTCAGAGTTTAATTTTGCCACCTGCGGGATGCCTAAGTAGAGATTCGTGGTTTTCTTCGGCGCCATCTAATGCGACGACGGTCAATCGGTAGACAACGATATTTACCGCCCCGGTTCAGAACCGAGGCAGTCGCGATCACGTCCATTCTCACCGTACCCTCCGCTAGAATAGCGATATGAAAGTGTACGGTGATCTGATCGTCAGGGGCGACGCAAGATCCCTGGATGTTTTCATCGACGCACTCCAGCGGCATCTTACAAACGGTTGGAGTCGAGATCGAGACCGGGAACAGCAGGTGGGCAGAGCAGCTCTAGGAGCGATGTACTGCTTCGCGTGCGCCCCCCTTGTTTCGCGGCCAGCGAGCGAACTGTGGTTAGCAACCCACACTGACGGGCACCTGTACGTCAGCAATATTCTCGCGGAGAATCTGCCGTCTCTCACGTACGACCAATACAACGCCATCCTCGGAGACTTCCACGACACGTGCGTTAGACCCGCGGCCGAAGCCTCTGGAGTGAAGACCGAGCTCACCAGCTTTGATCCCCAGTTGGAGGACTTCATGTCGACTGGAATAGCAAACCTTCTACGTAGTTTCTCTGCTCATGCGAACAGGTCGATTCTTCACCCGTTAGATCGGAAACGCTGGAACGAGTTTCTAGTTGCTGCACACCGAGAAGGATGCCGACTTAGTGCGGACATGCTGCAGCGCTGGCTGATCGAAGAGCAAAAGTGGCCAGAGGACGAGGCGATCAACCTGGCAATTGAGTATGACCACGCTCGCGACCTGCTGGAGATCTACGAGGCGCGTCCCGCCTAATGCCGGTGGTCGGTACGTCAGCCCGTGATCTTGCCACCTCCATTCTTGCAGTGCCGCGACCAGTAGTTTTCTTTGATACGGCAGGGTTGTTGGACGTGCTGCGTGTGCCGTTTCGACAGGAGCTTCAGGTGGACATCCTCGCTTCCGCGATTAGATTCGTGGAAGATGTACGGGTGATCCCACGGAGAGTCTGGCTCGTCTGTACAGAGAACGTTGTTAAGGAATTTCAAGCCCATCGCGAGTCCGTAGGACAGGAACTGACAGCCCACATTTCCAGCCTAAGCAATTCCGTCGCACGCCTCGCGCGAGTTGCAGCGGTCGTCGTGCCAGAAAAGCGCATACGCCCGCTCGAATGGCTAGATGCTACTGTCGAGCAGCGGGTAATGAGCGTCGGAGATCGCTTTGTGGCTTCCATGTCCGTGTTTCGCGGCACGTCAGACTGCGTAGCCCGGGCTCGCGACCGTCTTTGGGCCGGACTGCCACCCGCAAGCAAATCTAAGCAGGAGTTCAAGGATTGCGAGATCTTCGAGGAGTTTGTCGACCTTGCGGGTTTACTTCGGAGGAGCGGTTTCGATCAGCCGATTATTTTTGTGACGCCGAACTCCAGCGACTACGGGGCTCCTCCGGAAGGTCACGATCAAATCGCTTCCGATCTCCGGGCCAGCTCCTGTTTGTACGTATCCAATGCAGCTTGGGCGCTCGCATTGATTGAACGAGCGGCTCGGCCGGGGTCTTGGTAGGCGTCGCGCTCAGTTGCCTAACCGGCGACTTGTCGGGCGGGCGTCAAGCCGGTGAGTTCCAGGGCGTAGCTTTCTAGCTGCTCGGCGCGGCGCTCGGATGTGTGTTCGGCTAGAACCCGTGTCCGGGCTTTTTGGCCGATGGCGGTTCGCTCGGCATCAGGAGTGTCGCGGATGTATTGGAGCGCCTCACGCGAGTTTTGGGCTACCAGGATCTCGCTGCCGATCTCGAAGACTTCGCCGAGGCCGGGCCATGAGTCGCTTAGGATGGGCGTGCCGCAAGCCGCCGCTTCAAACAAGCGCACGCTGGGGGAATATCCGGCGCGCACCATGTCGGCTCGCGTGACGTTCAGGGTCCACGCCTGCGAATTGTAGAAGACGCGATGTTTGGCGGGCGGGAGGTGATGAATCCGCTCGACGTTTGGCGGCCAGACCAGGCCATCCGGATAAAGCGAGCCCGCGACGCAGAATCGGCCTTCACGCCACCGGGCGGCCGGGGCGAGCATCAGTCGCTCCAGCGCGGGCTGCCGGTCGTCGCTGTAGGTGCCGAGGTAGGCCAACTCCCATCGCGTGGGCTGCGGTTCCGGATAATACTCGTTCGCATCGACCGAGCAGTACAGGGGCCGGGGACGGCGGGCGTAATAGCGTTTCTCTAAGCGCTGCAGTGTCGGCCCGCCGGTGAATGAGAGATACATGTCATAGCGCATCACCAGCGATCGCGATAAATACTCGGTGTCACCGCGATCAAGTTTGGCGAGCGTGACGGGTGTATCGATGTCGTAGAACGCGACCGGGCCAGTGGCGATCGAGGTCACCCATTCGCCGACTGCGACCCCCTGCGGCACGTAGGAGCCTATGATGACGAAGTCCGCATTGCGAATGGCGCGGGCCCATTTCTCCTTCAACTCAGCCAAGCTGCCGTAAAGGCAAGTGCGGCCAAACGGCGGCTTCGGCAGGTCGCGGTTCTCTGCATACCAAGGGACATCGCGTTCCAGGAACAAGACATCATGGCCGCGGTGCGTCAAGCCGCGCACCAGCCCGCGATAAGTGGTCGCGTGGCCGTTCCCCCAGGAGGAGGTAATAGAAAGACCGAGAATGACGATCTGCATGAGTGGTTATCGTCCCGCAACGGCCGTGAATCGGCCGGTTAGTATCGCATCCACTTGCTTGGCACGGTGTTCGTAGGTGTGTTCGGCGAGAACGCGCTGCAGCGCCGCCTGGCCGATGCTTTGCGCGCGTTCAGGGCTGAGACGGCGCAGATGCCCGGCGACCTCATCGCCATCCCTCGCCACCAGTATTTCTTTGCCAGGTTCGAGGAATAGCGGAATGCCTTCCCAGTCATCGGTGATGAGGCACGACGCCGCGCCTGCCGCTTCGAAGACCCGTGTGGCGGGGCTGAAGCCATAGCGCGCCATGCTTTCACGACTGATGTTGAGGACGGCTCGCGGAGTGCAGTTGAAGGCATTGTGCTGCACGGTGCCGACGTGTCCTGCGTATCGGACGTTGGCCGGCATCGCTTTGTCGCCCCAGCCGTTGCCCCCGAGGAGGAATGTTTCGGTAGGGGCCGCGGTGGCTGCTCGGAAGAAGAATTCATCCACGCGAGCTTCACGATCGGGGAGTCGATTGCCAAGAAAGCCGAGACTCGCCTGGTATTCGGGATCGGGCGCGACAGGGTAATGCGTCGAAGGATCGAGCGCATTGTAGACAGGGATGCATTCGCGAGCGCCTGCACGCTTGTACGCCTCGACAACAGGACTGCCGCCGCCGTAGGTGAGCACGAGATCGTACTTGCCGACTTGCGAGTGGAACAGATCGCTCGGATCGTGTTGCATGCGGTCGAGCGTTGCCGGGGCGTCCACGTCCCAGAACAAAGCCATCGCTCCGGCTCGCCGCATGCCGGGAATCTCGCGCTCCAGTAGCTCGTCGAAAACGCCGACGCCGCTGGCCTTCACGAGGATGTCGGCGCCCCGAGCGAGTTCCAGAGAGCGGTACACGCCCGCGGTGGTCGCTTCGTAGACGTGCACGTCGGCCCAACCGGGCGGATCCATGTCGCGGTGTTTTTGCCGCTCAAACGCGTCAGGCTCGTAGAAGGTGACGCGATAGCCGAGCGCGTCCAAAGCCCGTATGATGCCGCGGTAGTAGGTGGCGGCGCCGTTCCAGTAAGCAGACAACAAGCTGGATCCAAAGAACGCGATGTTCAGCGAATCGCTCAATTCATCCCTCCGGCCATTGTGGTTGCGGGCGACCCTACTTCTTCAAGGATGCCGTACAACTCCTTCACGCGATGTGCACAGGTGTGGCGGCGCAGGATGGTTTCCCGACCATGGCGCGCCAGTTCGGCGGCCTGAATGGGCTCCCGCAACAGATTATGCATTTTTTGTTTCATATCCGCTCCATCGCTTGCGAACAGGAAATCCTTGCCGGGAGTGAACAGATTCTCGGAATCGGACCATGGCGCGGAGATCAGTGGGATGCCGCAGGCAAGGGCTTCGAAGATGCGGATGGTGGGCACTCCGGGAAGCGCGGTGGCATAGGGACGTCGAGGCACATGCGCGGTCAGCTTGTAGCGCGCGAAGATTTCGGGAGCTTTGAAGTTCGGCGTCCAGCCGGCGTATTCAATGCGGGCGCCGGCAAGTCGCGCCTGAGCTTCGGCGGGATAGCGCACGCCATAGATGCACGCTGTCAGGCCAAGGTCGGCAATGGGATCAATGAGGAATTCCTGCAATTCGGCGGTGCGTTCGTCATCGCCCCAATTGCCGATCCAGACGAAGTCGCCTTCCTTTTCCGCGGTGAGGGGACGGAAGACTCGGGTGTCCGCCGCTTCATGCCATACCCATGCTCGGCTGCCCCAACCGTGGCGTTCATAGACAGCGGCGACGGACGCACCGAAGGCGAGCACGCCGTCATAGCCTGACAGGTCGTAGCGCGACATCGCTGCGGGGTCGGTGACCGATCGATGGTGGGTGTCGTGGAACAGCAGCGTGTATCGCGTGTTTCGTTTACGATGTTCGCCAATGCGCTGCACCAGCGAAGGCTCATTCCATTCGTGGACCAGCACCAGATCGGCGCCGTGAAGCGCTTCGTCAATGTCGATGGTGCTGACGTCGTAACGTGTGCTCGAAAGCTGCGGGTAGGCGCGACCGAATTCGGCTAGAGCCTCATTCCCGTGACCGGCGATCAGGTTTTGGAGGCTCCACGCATCAACAGGCTCAAACACGCGCAGGTCGTGGCCATCAGCCAGCAGCTCAGTGCAGATGCCGCGAAGAAAGTGCGCGTTGCCGTGGTTCCAATCCGACAGGAGGGAGTGGCAAAACATCACGACACGCACGTTGAGCCGACCTCCTGTGCGGAACGATAGCGTGCTCGAGCTTGCGTGTATACAGCTAGATATGCGGTGGCCATTCGATCGGTGGTGAAGCTAAGTGCGCGCGCTCGTGCTTTGCGGCCGAGTTCGTCGCGAGTAGCGCGTCTGGCGATCAGAGAATTCACGCATACAGCTAAAGCCTCCGAGTCGGTAGGTGGCACATAAACGGCGGCAT
>DASQDN010000193.1:0-3927 GCA_035634155.1 Bryobacteraceae bacterium
GTGTCGTTACGCCAGGACAGTGTCTCATTGACAGTGCGGCTCGGAGTGGCGCCAGCAAGCCCGTACGAGTTGTTTTGATTGTTGCCGAAGGCGGGCATCAATGCTGGATCAGCATTCGGAATACCCAACTGTCCGGCGATATCCAAGCCGAAGCTGGGAACCTGAGTGGAGCTTGCACGACGGAAATAGCCCGCGCGAGAATCATTCACCAGCGTCGGCGATACCATCCATGTGTATCCGACCGAGCTGTTGGTGGTGGTTACAGGCGTGTAGTTTCCGGTCTGCGTGTCGAACGGCGAACGGTCAGCGCTGACGCGCACCGGACGTTGATATCCCGACAACTGATTCTGCGTAAAGCTACCGTTCAGCCGGAAGCTCTGCTTCAACTGGTGATCGATGCGAACGTTGTAATCGTTGAAGAAGTTTCGCGCAAACTCATTCGCCAGCACGTTGTTCGTGGGACCGGTGTTGGTGGGAGTGCCCGGATCGGTAGGCTCAACCCACGGCACCAGGCCCAGCAGTCTGGCGGCAACTGGATCGATTCGGTTCGACGGAATGATGTTGCCCGGGAATGGATCGCGCGCCCAGGTCCCGTCCGGATTCTGCCGAGTGGTCGCGGGATCGTAGATGGGATTCAAACCGACGAAGTTGCCCTGCCGCATCGCCAGCGTGGGAACGCTGGTGAATACCTGGGCATACTTCTTTTCGTGCAAGCGTTGAAAACCGAAGAAGAAGAACGTCTTGTCTTTTCCGTTATACAGTTTCGGAATCACTACGGGGCCGCCGATGTTGGCGTCCGGCTGCATGTAGAACGCCCCTAGACCGTTCGGCTGACCGGGATACGCATCCGAGGTGCGCTTTTGATCGAAGTAGCGGCGATGCGCCATGTTGCGCGTACGTCCGAAGAACGAACCCATGCCATGCAACTGGTTCGTGCCGCTTTTCTTCACAACGCTGATCACGCCGCCGCCCGTGTGGCCATATTCGGCCGGAGGTAGCGTGGAGATCACGTTCACTTCTGCCACCGAGTTCTGAATCGGCCGGATTGTATTCGTGCCTCCTTGCGGATCCTGACCGGTAACACCATCTTCGAAAATACCGATCGCGCCGCTGCGCTGGCCGGCGAGGTGATAGGCGCCCAGATCGCCGCCATACGCGTACCCGCCCATCGAAAGGCCAGGCACCAGACTCAGCGTGGAGTTGATATAGCGCTGATACAGTGGCAACTCATAAAGTACGTTGCCGCTCATGACCGTCCGTGTGGACGAGGTTTCCGTCTCGAGCAGCGGAGCAGTTGCTTCTACTTGCACGGACTCCGTAAGCTGTCCAACCTGCAGCGCGGCGTCCACCGCGAGCGTATCGCCGCTGCGCAATTCTACGGTGTCGACGAGCGACTTCTTGAATCCGGACGCTTCGAAGCTGACACGATACTCACCAGGCGCGAGCGAAGGCATGCGATAGATGCCCTCTTGGTTCGTCACCGCGGTGCTGCTGACATTGGTAGACTTCGAAACAATACTGACGTTGACGTTTGGAACCACTGCGCCCGACGTGTCCGTGACACGGCCGGTAATTGTAGAAGTTCCGATTTGACCTAAAGCTATTAGCGAGGCAGCGCACAAAGCTGCAAGTAGACGCATTCTAGCATCCCCCCATGGGGCTGTTTTGTATCACAAAAGACTAGCCGGTTTCAACTAACCCACTAATCTATGGCGTTTAAGTGCGTTCGCGCCCGCTCAGCCCGTGCCGTGGTACCAGGCGTATTTCTAGGCTATAGCCTCCGCAATCCTGGCAAATTCGGCATCAAAAAGCTGCCAATCTGCAGCCCCGACCACCCCTGCAACCTGGTCCGCCCGACGCACGCCTACGATCGCGGCAGTCACCGCGGGATTCTTCAGCACCCACGCAATTGCGGCCTCGCCCGCTGTCCGACCATGAGGTTTGGCAATCTCGCCAAGCAGCTCCGCAATTTCGAGATTCTTTGTAAGCGCCGGCTCCTGAAAATCCGGGTTGCGTCGCCGCCAGTCGTCCTCAGCAAACGCAGCGATCCGCTCCCGAGTCATCGCTCCGCTCAGCAACCCGTTCCGCATCGGCGAATAGGAGATCACGCCGATATTGTTGGCTAAACAATGCGGGAGAATCTCCGCCTCCACGCCGCGCACCAGCATCGAATAAGGCGGCTGCAGCGATGTGATGGGTGCGATCGCCTGTGCACGCTGCATCTGATTCACGTTGAAATTAGAGACGCCGATCCAACGCACCTTGCCTTCTTTCTGCAGATCGGCCATCGCGCCCCAGCCTTCCTCGACGTCCTCGTCAGGCTCCGGCCAATGAATCTGATAAAGGTCGATCGCGTCGCGTTTCAGCCGGCGAAGGCTGTTTTCGCACTCCTCTTTGACCGAGGCCGCCTTCAAGATCTTCTGGATTTCGCCCTTCTCGTTCCACCGGCGCTCGCACTTAGTGAAGACATACACCTTTTCGGCCACACCGTCCAAGGCCTTTGCCACGATCTCCTCCGAGTGGCCAAGCCCATAAACCGCAGCGGTGTCAATCCAGTTCATCCCAGCGTCGATACCGGCCCGAATCGCGCCAATCGACTCGTCATCGTCCTGTGGTCCCCAGGCGAAAGCCCAGCCTCCACCACCCATCGCCCAAGCGCCGATCCCAAGACGCGTGATATTCAAGTCACTGTTGCCAAGTGTGCGCGTTTGCATTACCGACCAATGTACCAGCGCGCCGCCAAATGGATTTGAAATGTTTTCCGGCGTACGCAGTCTTACCTGTGATGGACCACCAAGCCCGTCGCGCGCTCGAAATGGCTATTGCCGATCTACGGCATATTTCCGAAAAACTGCAGGCGATTGTGCCCGACGCCGAAGGCGCCGTCCGTGCCGAGTTGATTGACGTTCAGAAGCAGTCACAGGCCGCCATTCGTTATTACACCGGCATACTCTCGCGCCACCCGCGCGCCAAAGTCCCGCCGGTGGCAAACCGTGTCGCTCAAGCTGCATTCGGCGGCAGCGGCGTCGGATTGATCGTGCCTGTCTTCGGCATCCCTACCGACCCACGCCAGCAGTAACTCGCGGCCCCTCCGGTGTCCAAACCACCGGGTTCAGAAATATACGGCGAGCAGTCATACCTGCATCCCACGCGTGGTACACAATGTAATCCGTCGCGCCGTCGGAACTCTGTGTGATTGAGTTGTGCCCTGGACCGATCAGTTCTCCTGGGATCGTCCTCAACACGCGCGCGCCATCGTCGTTCGAGTCACAGGCCCATGGCCCCATGGGATGATCGGCGACCGCATAATCGACCCCATACGATTCGTTCTCCCAGCGACCCGCGCTGAAGAAGCAGTAATATCGCGCGTCATGCTTGCGGACGCAGGGACCCTCGATCGTGTGCCAGTCATAGACCCCGCCGTACATGACGCGGTTCGATACAAACCGCTGCCATTCATGCTGCGCGCGCGCCACCACGACGGGCTCACCCGCCAGCCGCGTCATATCCACCATGCGGTCCACCACAACAACGGTGCCCGGCCGTTCGGTATCGAGGAAGTCGCGAGCGTAGAACAAATACCACTGACCGTCGTCGTCCTGAAACGGAGAAGCGTCGATGGCGAACGGAATTTCGTATGGACTCGTCACCCGAGCCCCGCAATCCTCATAAGGCCCGTCGGGAGTTTTCGACACCGCCACACGAATGTGATGCGCCTTGTCCCCGCGGCCGACCGAGTAGTACAGCCAAAAACGGCCGTCCGCAAACGCGACCTCGGGCGCCCAATACGCGTCGCCCTTTCCCGGAGTTAGCGCGGTCAACGCTGAGCCCATGGGCGTCCATGTCGCCAGGTCGACCGACCGCAGCATCTGTAATACCCGACCTCCAGCATCGCCCTGCTCTTCCGCGGCGCGGGTGCCGACGGCG
>DASQDN010000194.1:0-19026 GCA_035634155.1 Bryobacteraceae bacterium
TGAATACGTCCTTTACGTCCTCCAATTGGGCAGGGAGGCTAAGCGATGGGCGTTCAGCGCCGGGTATGCGGGCGAGAGCGTTACGACGAAACGAACCCAATTCAACTTCGCTCCGGACCGGGGGCTCGCCGGGGCAATCCTGGGAAAGGCTCAGTTGAACATCGATGCCAAACGCACTATGCACATGGAAGGGGCGGGCCGAGGGAACGGAGTGTGGCTGCGATCGGAATACTCGGAAAAGTGGACGCCGCACTGGCAGGGTACGGTGGGCTTCACTTTGTTTCGTGGAGAGCCCACCGATTTCCTGGGTCAGTACCGCAGGAACTCGTTCTTCAACTTGTCCCTGCGATACAGCTTCTGAGGAGTTAAAACGTCAGCTTGGCTCCTAGCTGGATGTTCCGGGGGTCGCGCACAGCGGTCACGCGGCCGAAAGTCGCCGTGGTACCGAAGGACGTGCCGATGGTATCGAAGTTGGTGTGATTCAGCACATTGAAGGCTTCCCCACGGAGCTGCAGCCGAACCTGCTCGGCTAAGCGGATGTTCTTAAACAGCGAGAAATCAAACCGCGTGATGCTTGGGCCGGTGATGATGCTTCGGCCCGCATTGCCGGGGCGCAGGCCGCCCGGAGGCGCATCCGCGAACGCGGCTGTGTTGAAGAACTGGAAGCGATCGCGAGTGAAGCCGGAGTTCGGATCGCTCACAACGTCGGGACGAACCTGAGCCGTGCTCGTCGCCTGCGCCGTGCCCATACCGGCGTAGTCAAAACCTCGAGTAGACGTGATGGTCAACGGGGTTCCCGTCTGCCACAACGTGATTCCCGAAACCTGCCAGCCGCCGAGTACACGTCCGACGAAACCCTCTTGGGCTCGGAAGAACGGTAGCTCATAGACATAGGCAATGTTGAGCACGTGCCGGCGGTCAAGCGGGGATAGGCCGTAGTCCTGCTCCCACGCGTACGTGTTTTGCGGGCTGTTAGAACGGTCGCTGCCGTTGTCGGTCAGCGCCTTGGACCACGTGTAAGCCAAGTTGATCAGCGCGCCTCCGGCAAAGCGCTTTTGGGCGCTCACCTGCAGCGAATTGTAATTGGAATTGAACCAGGTGCGGATCACGTTGATGGGTCCGTATCCGCGATATGGACGCAAGGCATTCAACCTCGCGATGTTGGTGGCTGTGATGTAGCCGGCGTTGGTGGGTGTAGGGGCCGGTACCAGGCCCGCAGCGGCCGCAGCTCCCGGAGGAACCGCGTTGATGTCGATCGCTCCGAGCAGGTTCGTACCTTTGCTGCCGACGTAGCCGACGGTGAGGATCAGATTGCGGAGGACCTCGTGTTGGACGTCCAGGCTCCACTGCTGCGCGTACGGGGTGTTGTAATCCACCGGAGTCCCGCGAAGCGCCAGAGGAGAGGCGCTAACCTGCACGGTGCCTGACGATGGGTTCTCCAGCCTAGTATTCGTAATGTTCGTGTTCAATACCGGAGGATTGGTCGTGATGTTTGTCTGATAGATCCCAATCAACTGAGTGTCGTAGAACATTCCGTAGCCGGCTCGCACAGACGTAACGCCGGTGCCGAACACATCCCAGGCGAGCCCGATTCGTGGCGCGAAGTTATTGTTATCCTCGGCCCCGATCTTACGGCCGTACGGCGACTTCAGCCCGCCTTGCGGCACACGCCCCTCGGCATAGATGATGCCGTTCAGCGGATTCCCCGTGTTGGGAATGATCAGTCCGGTCGCCGGATCAATCAGCGGCGCCTGATTGGGATCCCACGAAGCCGGGTCGAAATTGCTCAGCAGGTCGCCGGCCTCGTATGGCTGGAAGAAGTTTGAATAACGCACGCCCAGGTTCAACGTCAGACGGGGCCGGATGCGCCAGTCGTCCTGGAGATAGAACTCAAGACCGTTCATCTTCAAGTCGGGGGTAAGGTCTAGTGACGTTTGCGTGTAAGAAGCAACGTTTCCCAGAAGGAAGTTCGCCCACGACTGCTGGAACGTGGTGGTTCCGGCAGGGGCAGGAGTTCCCGCAAACGTGAACGATCCCGCATTCGCGCTTGCTGCGTTCTCCTTCTTGCGGTACTGGTTCCATAAACCGCCGAACTTCAGATTGTGATTGCCCCGGGACCATGAGAGGTTATCGAACACGCTGTAGTTGCTGCTCTTGTTGTCGTAAGGACCGTACGAAGTGATGGTGGACGCGCCGCCCGTGTAAACCAACGTAGGGATCCGCGCCAGGGTGCTGGGGAACGGCAGGTTCACTTGAACATTCGGCGAGTTCGCGGAAGCAGCCAGACCGGTCGGCTCGCTCACAATGCCAGCCCGCGAGTATGTGACTCCCGCTTCGTTGTACATCGTCGGCGAAAACGTCGAGGTCCCTCGGAACACCCACGTGCGACCAGGTGAATTTGTCCTGGTGTTGTGAACACCGGGGAGGGCTCCGTTCGTGAAGAGCCCGCGGGGCTCTTCGGTCGGAATCGAGTCGTTCAGGAACCGCACCGCCAGATTCAGTTTCGTTCCGAAATTGTGGTCGACCCGAATCAGATCTTGGCGCGAGTTGAAGACACCCCGTACAGGCACAAACAGGTTGTTGTCCGGAGACGTCGGAATCTTCGACCAGACGTCCTGAATGTATGCTCGAGCTACCGGGTTGATAGTTGTAATCTGCGTTGCCTGCTGGGAGCATACGTCCGTCACCGGACCCACGCACACGGGTCGCGAGAAGCGGCCCTGCAACTCCTCAGCGGTCGGCACGATCGAATTTCCGCTCGTGTAGTTAGTCACGCGGCGAAATTCCTGCGACCAGAAGAAGAATGTCTTGTTGCGCTCCTTGTTGTACAGGCCGGGAATCGTCACGGGCCCACCCAGCGTATAGCCGAAGTTGTTATATCGGAGCGGCGGCCTCACTACACGGTTGGCGTTATTCAGGAAGCTGTTGGCGTTCAGCTTATCGTTGCGGAAGAACTCGTAAGCGGACCCATGAAACGCGCTGGTGCCCGACCGGGTGACGATATTAATCTGTCCGCCGGCCGAGCGGCCGAATTCGCTGCTGTAGGCCGATCGCACAACTCGCACCTCTTCGATGGCATCGATGCTGGGGTAATTGATGATCGTGACGTTCGACCCGCGATCGGTAATGTCCGCGCCGTCAACGGTGAAGTTATTTGAGCTTTGACGTTGCCCGTTGATTGAGAATCCGACAGTGTTGTTTCCACCGCTCGGATTAGTCGTTCCGACGAACATGGAGTCCGACGTATTCGTTACGACACCCGGCTGCAGGACGAGGAGCTGCGCGAAGTGGCGGTTGTTTAGCGCGAGCTCGCGAACCATGGTCCCGCTGATCAGACCCTGCTGCTGCGCAGTGGCGGTTTCTACCTGCACCGCCGGAGCTTCCACGGAGATTTCCTGCGCCAGGTCGCCGACCTCCAGCGTGAAGTTCGCCGTGACGCGATCGCTGGCGTTGACTTCGAGCCCACGCTGGACCGTCCGCTTGAAACCTGAGCCTTCCACCGCGACATCGTATCGGCCGAGGGGGAGGAGCGGCGCAAGATAGGCGCCGGATTCGTTCGTTGTCAATTCGCGGACTACCTGGTTCCGCTCGACGTGGGTGACAGTCACTGTCGCGTTTGGAATCGCCGCGCCCGAGGCGTCGCTCACGATTCCGAGGATGTTGCCCGTCACCTCCTGCGCGAACACCGGTAGAGAGATGAGAAATGCGATCAGAAACAGGCACACGATAGCGTGCCGATGTTTGTCGGTTTGTGTTTGAACCATGACCTTCCTGCAGGAAGACGAGAGTCTCCTGAAGCCCTTTCCTAATCGCGATTGTAGCGCGAACCAAGCCTTACACTCACTACCATGTGGTGTCATGACCTGACGGTATAAGAGCCGCGCGCGCTTATAATCGCAATCGATGCCCGAATCCACCGCTGTGTACGACCGTTTAGCCGCGATCGAAGGCCTTACGGTCGAGTTCGAAGCTCCCCTAAGCCGCTATACCCGCTTCGGTCTAGGCGGCCCGGCGGACGTGCTGGCAGATGCTTCTAGCGAAGAGTCACTGATAGCTGTACTCGGGCACCTTCGGGCGAATGGTTTGCCGTTCGTTGTAATCGGCGGAGGGAGCAATCTGGTCTGCTCGGATGACGGGTATCGCGGCGCCGTGATTCGCTACACTGCGTCGGAGATCTCGGCCGAAACAACGCGCGTCAAAGTCGATTCCGGCGCCGAACTACAGGCCTTCGTCGACTTCACTATTGAGGCGGGGCTTTCGGGAGTCCACACGATGACTGGAATTCCCGGATGGCTCGGCGGCGCCATCTATGGCAATGCCGGCGCGTATGGCCGCTCCACGCATGAGACGGTCCGTTCGGTGCGATTCCTGGACGGCGACACCGTGCGCGACTTCTCAAACGCGGAATGCGGGTTCCGCTACCGCCACAGTGGTTTCAAAGACAACAAGCATTGGATTGTTTTGTCCTCCGAATGGGAGCTCCAGCCGGGTGATGCCGCTGCTTTGCGGAAGCAGGCTGACGAGATCCGCGCTGTCCGCGACGCCAAGTATCCTCCCACGATGAAGTGCGCAGGCAGCATTTTCAAAAATCTCCTTTTTGCCGAACTGCCCGACATGGTGAAAGCGGACGTAGATCCGAAGGTGGTCAGAGAGGGCAAGGTACCATCCGCCTATTTTCTGGAGCGTGTGGATGCGAAAGGCATGAAGAACGGGGATATTCATGTTGCCGACTATCACGCGAACCTGATCTACAACGCGGGATCCGGTACGGCGGTCCAGGTCCGCCAAGTGGTGAACGAGCTGAAGCGCAGGGTGCGGGAACGGTTCGGATTCGAGGTCGAAGAGGAAGTGCAATACGTCGGTTTCTGACGGCGTGGCTCAGCGCAGGGGTTGAGTCGCTCCGTTGGCTGCCTTGCTGCGCTGGGCTGCGTCCATGAAGGCGAAGATCTCCAGCGTTTCCGCTTCTTCTACGGGCGGCTTGCCGGTGCGAAAGAACTCAACAATACGAACCAGGGTCGGCCGGTAATCCACCTTCGCTAATTTCGGATCGCTCTGGATGATTGCTTTCGCGCGGAATACGGTCGCCCCGAAGTCGCTATAAGGGCGGATCAGGCGCACGGCGCCCACCCGTCCGTCCTTCCACCGACCCGTCACGATATCCGCGTCCTTGCCTGAGACCATCGAGACGTTCTCGCAACCAGAGCCCATCACCGTGTATAGCAGTTCCACCGAATGGATCCCGTACCAGGTGAGCTCCAACTCGTGGTGCTCTTCGGTGGGTCCTGGTCCCCAGACGACAGCGCCTGTTACGTCCGCAGCTTTCAAACTATCGGCGAACGGACCGAATCGCAAGGATGAGGAGCTGAACCAGGGGACGCCCGCCGTCCGGGCGAGCCGCGCAATCTCACGAGCATCCTCCAACGTGGAGGCGAGCGGCTTGTCGATGAACATCGGCTTTCTCGCGGCGATCACTTGACGAGCCTGACTCAGATGAGTTCTGCCGTCGACGCTGAGGAGCAACACGGCATCCACTTTCGCGAGCAGCGCAGGAATGTCCGGGACGATTTCAACTCCATACGATTTGCGAAGTTCGTCAGCGAACTTGTCCACTCGGGTTCGGCTGGATTCCACGTCCGGACTGCCGCCCTTGAATGCCGCAACCACTCTGACGCCGGAAGACTCGTGAAGGACTTTCGTGAACGCCGTCGCGTGCGATGTGTCGGTTCCTATGATCCCGATTCGGAGATCCGCCGCGGTAGCAGCACCGAAGGCGAGTAGAAATACCAGGGCCTTCACTTCGCACCTAAACGCGACCGGTGCGTTCCAGCCACGTGCGGAACATGCGCGTACATCCCACGGCCACTGGATCAGTGGACAGTTCTTCGATCGTGTAGCGCATCTTGTGTCGCCAGTTCGGGTACTGCTCGGTTGTTCCGGGCAGGTTCTGTTGGTCTGTGTCCTTAAACAAGTCTTCCTGGTTCAGGACCATCAGTTCGCTGGGAGTACTCGCCAGGAATCCAACCGCGGCGTAGTGCAACTCTCCGGTGAACTCCGGAATGTCCCGCGCGAGCCGAGGGAACCACTCGGGAAGAAGTCCAAGCGAACGGAAAACGTCGAGCATCTTCTGTTTTTCTCTTTCGCGGTCGCTCATCTGACTGCGAAAGCTCGCATCATCAGGGATGACTCCCGCCTTCAGCCGCGCGTCAATGTCACGACCGGTCCAAAAACCGGCAAGCGTCGGCAGGTCATGCGTGCTGACAGATACCAGCGCTTCGCGCGGGTACTCGGCAGGGCGGCGGAACTCGGCCCCGTTCTTTTCGAAGTACAGCAGCCTGTAGCTGAGCACGCCGAAGCTTCGCAGGGACTCACGGATGTACGGCTCCACGGTGCCCAGATCCTCACCGATGACTATTACTTCGTTGCGGACACTTTCCAACGCGAGGATGCGGAGCAGATCATCCGCGTAGTCAAGGACGTATGCGCCTTCGGCGGCAGTCTTGCCTTCCGGAATCCAGAACAGGCGGAAGAAGCGCATCACGTGGTCAATTCGAAGCGCCCCGCCATGCTTACAGTTCTTTCGTATAGATTGCGCGAATAAGCGGTAGCCGTCGAGCTTGTGGGCCAACGAGTTCGGTGGAGGAAACGCCCAATCCTGACCGCTGGGCGAGAAGTCATCCGGCGGTGAGCCCACCCGGCAACCCGCGACATAGAAGCGCTTGTACGCCCACAAGTCCGAGCCGCAGCGATCTGTGGCAAGCGCGAGATCGTGGTAGAGGCCGATTTCCAGCCCAATGGCGCGAGCATGCGCCTGTGCGGCCGCGAGCTGCACGTCCACCTGCCACTGCACCCACTTGTAGAACACCACCCGGTGCGCATGTTCACGGCGGAACTGCGCCACCTGCGGAGACTTCGGATCGCGGTACTCCTCCGGCCAGTCCGGCCAGATCCACACATTCGGATCTACTTCGTGCAAGTATTCATCGAGCGCGCAATAGACGGCGTAACGATCCAACAGTTCGCCTTCAGCCTCGATATAGGCCTGGAACTCAGCCGATTTCGGGCGGTCCAAAAACGAATCGAACCCAAATTTCAGGATGTGGAGCTTTTGTGCGAAGACCTTTTCATACTCAACATACGCGGCGGCTCGCAGCTGCGCTAACTCGCGTTGGAAGGCGGCGCTGGCCAGCACTCGGCGAGCCTCCGCCGACGCCTGTACATCCGGGATTGCTTCCACATCCAGGTAAAGTGCGTTGCGATAGAACGAGCAGTTCGGAAGGTATGGACTGGTGTTGTAAGGCTGCCGGTTGGGGATGGAGTGCAGCGGATTCAAGGCAATGAAACTGACTCCCGTCGTGGCTACGGCCCATTCGCAGAAGGAGCGAAGGTCCGTGAAATCGCCGCATCCCCAGTTGCGCTCCGACCGCAGGCCGTAGACGCTGATTGCAATCCCTGCGCTCTTGCTGCCTTGGTCCAGGAACGGGGGCCTATACGCACGATCCGGGCAAAGGATCAGCCGGCACTCGGCGGAGGTTCCGCCACACCGCAACGTCAGACGGTGATAACCGAGAGTTGCACCGGCAGGCAGCGGCAGCCTACGACGAATCAGGTTTCCGGCGAGCTCGCGCTCGGCGCGGAGATCGCTGATCGGGTGAGAAGCCCCGAAATCACCGCCGCCCTCCCACTGGAATGCGACTTGGAGCTCCTGACCATCGAAATGCTGCGGAACGTTGACCGGGATCCAACCTTGCGACAAGCTGACGACCAGAGTGGGAGGTACAAGCACGGCCCACTCGAGATCGGCGCGCCGGCGGATGGCGTCATTCAGGCTCTCCACCGTGTCCGGCCGGAAGCCCATCGAGTCAAGGATCGAGCGCTGAACGCCCGCATTGGTCACGTGACGTTGTCCGAAGATGTCCCAATACTCATCCTGGACGCCCCAGGCGCGAGCGGCGCGAGCAAGCGCCTCATCGTATGAGTTGGCCGGCGAAAGATCCTCGAGGGGAGTCCGCATGAGTCTTCCTCGATTCTAACGGGCGCTCCTCGACCGACCACGCTACGAACTGTTAGGCACGCTGCGGAGAGGCGTTCCAGACCCCGGTTCCGCGTAGGGCGAGATTAGCGACCTGCCCTGCGCGAGCAGCCGCCACTCCGGCTTCCACAGGGGCGTTGGGCGTGGCGCGAGAGCGCACGCAGTCCAGGAAGTTTCGCATGTGCGCGATACTGCCGTCTTCGGTCGACTTCACTTGCATCGCGGCTGTGTCGGGCTCATAGCGTTCGCTATACCGCGGAATTTCGTTGTAGACGGTGAAGCCGCTGCGATGCAGCCGCATGGCGCCTTTTGGCCCGCGGAAGAGAATCCCGCCGCCTTCGATGTAACCGAGCAAAGCGCTGTCAAACTCCACAACCGAACTAGGATACGAAAGAGCGGCGCTCATGGTGTCGGGAGTTTGGCGCTGCTTCAGGATCGCGCGCACTCCGGTGGCTGTGGCGCGCGACGGCATATCCTCCCCGGTGAACCAGTGCACGACATCTACCCAGTGAACGAACAGGTCGGTCATTGCGCCGCCGCCGAAGTCCCAATACCAGCGCCAGTTCAGGAACTGGTCCGAGTCGAAAGGACGAGCTGAGGCAGAGCCGAGAAACCCGGGCCAGTCGAGCTTTCCGGTGTCCACATTCCGGCGATTCGCGCTGGCAGAGGGAATGTGGTTTTGATACCAATAGGTGCGGATGAATGTGACCTGTCCCAAGGTTCCCTGCGCGATCACGTCTTTGGCTTGCTTGTAGTGATCCCAACTGCGCTGCTGCGTTCCGGTCTGCACCACACGCTTGCTTTCGCGAACGGCCGTGATGAGGGGCTCACCTTCTTCCAAGGTGTGCGTGACGGGCTTCTCGCAATAGACGTCCTTGCCGGCCCGGACTGCCGCCGTAGTGATGGGAACATGCCAATGGTCCGGCGTCCCGATCACCACTGCGTCGATGTCATTGCGTTCCAGAAGCTGCCGGTAGTCCGTATATTCGCGCGCCTCGGGAGTAGCGAACTTTGCCTTCGCCTCGGTTCGCCGCGGCTCATACACGTCGCATACTGCGACTACCTGATTGCCGCCGATCTTGTTCAGCAGGCCGAGCAGGTACTGGCAACGGCCGCCCGTACCGATCGCGCCAATGCGTATCGTTTCGTTAGCGCCCACAACACGACCGGCCGAAAGCGCCGACGCAAAAGCGCCGGTCACGAAGCGGCGGCGGTTCGGAAATGATCCGTAAGCTTGCTGCATGCCACCACTGTAGCGAAAGGCGCCGCGCTAATCCGGTTTGGTGACAGCGCGGACCTGCAACGTGGTTGTGGAGGCGGGCACCACGCCTTCGATCTTGATGCGCCCTGCGGCGCCCGGGTGGTTCTCCAAAGTGAACGCGTCGGGTTGGTGGGGAAGGCTCAAGCGACCGTCCTTTACATCCCCCAAGACCACTATACTTGCGTCGCCAGGCTTGTGCCCCAGGTTCTTCAACGTGTCGCGGATGTCATTGAGAGTCACTCTATTTTCCGAGACCAACGTGATGTTTGCAATGCCGCGCTCACCGTCAAAGCGCGCGGATTCGACCCCACGAAGCTTCTTCAATCGAGGCTCTACCGAGCGTGCGCAGGATTCGCAGTCCAATCCCGAGACGCGAATTTCCACCGAGCGCAACTGCGCCACGCATGGCGCGACACACAGCGTAAGGCTCATCGCCAACCGGCGCCAAACTTTTCCACGTGGCTTCACAGTATCGCACCATAATACAAAGGAATGAGCCTCCGACAACACGCTCTCGAAATCTTCCAGGCAGCGCTTGCGGCCTCGGATCCGGCCGAGTCGATTCGACGCTACCTGGATGACGCGAAGGACCGGTTCGCGGCATATCGAAATATCTGGCTTGTAGGAGGGGGCAAGGCAGGCGCTCAGATGGCCGCTGCCGTCGAGGACGTGCTGGGAGACCGCATTGCGGGCGGGGCGATCGCCATCAAGGATGGCCACGCTGCCGCGGTCCGGCGCGTAGCGCTTCGGGAGTGCAGCCATCCAGTGCCCGATGAGAGAGGGGTCGCGGCAGCCCGGGAAATCCTCCACATCGCCCAAGCTGCAGGCGCGGAAGATTTAGTGATCTGCTGCCTTTCCGGAGGAGCATCGGCGCTGCTGCCGCTCCCGGCCGAAGGTATCACTCTGGCGGACAAGCAGGAAACCACGCGGTTATTGCTGGCCAGCGGGGCCAGTATTCATGAGATCAATGCCGTCCGTAAGCACTTGTCGGCTATCAAGGGCGGTCAACTCGCAACAGCGGCTGCGCCTGCTCGCGTGTTGTCTTTAATTCTGAGCGATGTGATCGGGAATAATCTGGACGTGATCGGATCCGGTGTGACAGCGCCCGATTCAAGTACATATGCATCCGCTACCGAGGTCCTGCGCAAGTACGGAATCCTCGACAAAGCGCCAGGAAGTGTTCGCGAGCGACTCGCGGACCCGGCTTCGCGCGAGACTCCGAAAGAAGTACCGAATACGATCAACGTCATCGTCGGCAGCAGCGACCTCGCGCTCACGGCGGCCGCCGAGAAGGCGAAAGCGCTGGGTTACAACACGCTGGTGCTTTCTAGCTTCATCGAAGGCGAAACACGCGATGTTGCCAGAGTACATGCAGCTATTGCTAAAGAAATTGACGCGTTTTCGCGTCCCCTGCCTCGCCCGGCCTGTCTCATCTCCGGCGGGGAAACCACGGTGACGATCCGAGGCGATGGCAAGGGTGGACGCAACCAGGAGTTCGTACTGGCGGCGGCAATCGACATCGCCGGGATGCGTGACGTGTGCGTTCTGAGCGCAGGCACCGACGGAACCGACGGGCCGACAGACGCTGCTGGAGCGATCTGTGACGGCGAGACTTTAGGTCGAGCCCCAAAGGCTGCAACCTACCTAAGCCGCAACGACGCGTATCCCTACTTCGATGCCTTGGGTGACCTGATCAAAACGGGGCCCACCGGAACGAACGTGATGGACGTTCGAATCGTGCTGGCGGGCTGAGTTAACGGGACGGCTCGGATGACGCAGCGGGAAGAGTGAAGCAGAACGTTGATCCCGCCCCAACACGAGATTCAACCCAAATGCGTCCGCCGTGGCGCTCTACCACTCTGCGGCAAATGGCGAGTCCGATGCCTGTGCCGGGGTAGTCCGCCGCCGTGTGAATGCGTTTGAAGATCCCGAAAATCTGTTCCTGGTATTTGGCATCGATGCCGATGCCGTTGTCCTTGACGCAGAAGATGTACTGATTGCTCTCATTCGCCCTGGCAGTGACGATTATGTGCGGTGGTTCCGGTCCCCGGTACTTGATCGAATTGCTGATCAGGTTCTGGAGTAGCTGCACCATCAGCGTCCAGCGGACACACACGCTCGGCAGTCCGTCGTACTCGACTTGGGCGCCGCTCTCACGCACGGCCGCGTCCAAGTTGGAGAGCGCTTGGCGCACAGCTTCGGTTGCATTCACGATCTCCGCGGGATCGGCGCTGGGAGCGGAGGCCTGCGTGTAGACGAGAAGGTCTTTCACCAACTGTTCCATGCGGAGCGCACCGCCGAGAGTGTAGGCGACATAGTCGTTGCCCTCGGGACCCAGTTTGCTTTCGAACTTCCGCTTGAGCATCTGGCTGTAGATGGCAACCGTGCGGATCGGCTCCTGCAGGTCATGCGAGGCCGAATACGCAAACTGCTCCAGATCTTCATTTGCGCGACGAAGCTCAGTATTGGCATCGCTCAGGTCGTGTTCCGCCTGCTTACGCTGGGTAATGTCCTGCAATGCAAGCTGAATTCCGAGGACGCCATTTGGAGAGGGTACGGAAGAACAACTGACCGTCCACGAGCGGGCCTTGCCTGCAGCAGCATCGGCGGTGGTGACCTCGTAATCTAGAATCGGCTCATCGCTCGCGAGAACTCGAGCACAAAGGCGCTCCAGGATGGTGGCAAGCCCTTCATCCATGACATCGCGGAGTTCCCGGTTGAGGTGCTCGTCTACCGGGACTCCACTAATGGCAGCGAACTTGTCGTTCACCCGCACAAATTGCAGGTTCTTATCAAGAAAACATAATCCTACTGACAGTTTTCCGTAGAGTGTTTCGAGTTCAGCCAACCGGTTTTGTAACTTTGTGTTCGCCTCCGCAAGCGCGGCCGTTTGCTCTTGGACACGGGCGTCGAGCTCCGCATTCATGCTTTTGAGGAGGGATTCCACCTTGCGGCGGCCCGCTGCCTTCGCGCTGATCGCTACTGACACCAGTACGTAGATGACGGCGTTGCTCAAGTTGAGCTTATCGAGCGTGAAGTTGGGACGGAACTGATACGGTACGCCAAAAGTGATGAGAAGTGTCGCCAGAATACCAGGGCCGTAGCCGCACCACGCCGAGATTAAAAAAGCGCAAACATAAATCGAAATTATGCCCGGAACCCGTCGCCCATACACCGCCACCATCCCGTGGTGGATTAGAAAGGCGACAGCTACAGACGTTACAGCAGGCAAGTAGCCATGCAATCGGCCGCTGATACTTGCGAGCACAGCCGTGATGCGGCGCACCAATGCCCGTAGGAAATCCTCGCGGATATTCTGCGGGCGGGTTTTGGCTTCCACGCTGGCTCGCGTCACTAAATTCGGTCCCAATACAATCAGAATTCTATTGTTTGAAGGATTGTATCAGAGTTCGAAATCCAGCCCTGCTACTGTATGCGGAAGTCGAAGCATGCTTAGGACTCTAACGGGGCACTTCCCACGAAAGTAAGATCAGATACTGCATCTTACTCAGGTTTCTTGCTAGTACTTAAAATGCCTTTCGTTCCATACAATTACAACAAGATGTGGCTGGTTGCTAGTCTCACTGCTGCGGTGTTCATATTCAGCGTTCTCACGCTGACGGCATTACTGCCGCAGCCTCTGCGCGCGTTCGACCACTTAGTAATGGGCGCGGTGTCTGTGCTGGTCAGCCTGGCAGTCGCATTCATCGCGACCGCAATGCCTATGCGATCGCGCGGACATCGACGTTCGGATAGATCTGCTTAGTCTGCTCGAGATTTGCGAAGGTGATTCCCGGCAGCTTGGCCGACGCGGTACCAGCGGCTACACCCCAGCGGACCGCATCGGCAAAGTCCTTCTTCTTATCGATGGCCCAGGTAAACGCCGCGGCCAGCGCATCGCCGGCTCCGATCGGGCAGTCAGCGTCAATCCGCGGAGGCGCGGCTTCGATCAGTTCCTTGGCAGTACGTCCCATGGCTCCACGGCTGCCAAGCGACAGCACAACGGACTGTGCACCCATGCCGTGGATCCGTTCTACGGCTTCCACCAGATGAGTACGGGTGATTAGCGCGCGGTTTAAAAGGCGCTCGGCTTCCTGCTGATTAGGGCAGACCACTGTGGGCCCCGCCTCCAACCCATGCAGCAGGGCATCGCCATCGGTATCGAGGAGCGTTTTTACCTTTTTCTTGTGCGCTAAATCCAGCAGGTGATTGTAGAAATGCGGCGGAACCCCTGGAGGGACGCTGCCGCAGATCATAAACCAGGTTGCTTTGTCGAGGTTCTCCTCTACCACCTCGGCTACGCTGTCGAGTTCTTTCGTGCTAAGCGGCGGACCGAGCTCATTGAGCTTGACGGTCAAGCCCTGCTTATCCGTGATCGTCAGGTTTGTGCGCATTTCATGGGCGATGCGCACCAATTGCATGGGAAAACCAGACGATTTGGTGAGCGACTCAAACAGCTTGCCTGCCTCGCCCCCCGACACTGCAACAGCCATGGTTTTGCCGCCGAATGAGTGGATTACGTGCGACGCGTTGATGCCGCGGCCTCCAGCCGACTCGTCCCGGGACAGAATGTAGCCTCGGTCTTCAAACGCAAGCCGGTCGACTGTGACATTCCGGTCAACGGCAGGGTTGATGGTTAGCGTCAGAATCAAACTCCCAGTTTACCGAACGGAGGCGAATGATACCTTGATATATGGGTAGTAGGACCTTTTGGCCTGCGTACATGGCCTTGTTTGCCGTGTACTTCTTTTGGGGTACCACGTACCTGGGAATCCGCATGGCGCTGGAGGCGGTGCCGCCAGTGTTGCTGATCGGTACGCGGTTCGTTCTTTCCGGCGGCATTCTTCTGATCGCAGCCAAGCTATACGGAGCCACCATTCCGCGGGGCCGTGAGTTGTGGCTGACCGCCCTCTTCGGACTGGTTGCGCTTGGCGGCGGCAACAGCGCCCTGGTGTTCGCCGAACAGTGGATCCCGAGCGGCATCGCCGCGCTATTTGTCACCACCTCGCCCTTCTGGATGGTGGGGATCGACGCTATGCGCGGTCAGGGAGACAAGCTGTCGAAATGGACGATCGTCGGCATTGCCGTTGGATTCCTCGGAATCGTGGTGCTGGTAGGTCCGGCTGCTTTGGGAGTGGGCCTGGGACCCGTGTTGATCCAGGCTTTCCTTGTTCTGCAGGTGGGATGCTTTTGCTGGTGTCTTGGATCGGTGCTGCAAAAGAGTCTGCCCACTGACGCCCACCCGGTTGTTAGCGGCGCTATCCAGCAGCTGGCTACCGGTCTATTCGTACTCCCAATGTCGCTATTCACGGACGAGCATCCGGTGAATTGGAACAGCCGAGGCATCTGGGCTGCGGCTTATCTGGTTGTTTTCGGATCCATCGTCGGGTACAGCGCATTTATCTATGCAATGGAGCACTTGCCGGTCGCGGTGGTATCCACATATGCCTACGTGAACCCGATCGTGGCGGTGGCGCTAGGGTGGCTTTTCTATCGCGAACCGTTCGGACTTCGCGAATTGTTTGCTATGGCGCTGGTGATCGTCGGAGTGTTCATTGTAAAGTACTATGGCCATGCAACACCGAAGGCTCGGGAGGCATCTGTATAAGAGTGTTTGTCGTATTACTGTTCGCTGCTGCCATTAACGCTCCGGCTCCTCTGGAAATCATCAAAACCGCTGTCCAGTTGAGCGAGAAGACGGACCGCCTCCGCCAGAACTACTCTATGACGCAGGAGACGATCAGCCGATCCCCAGGCAAGGAGTCTCGCAAGACCTACGAGATGACCTTCCGCAATGGGAAGCCCTATCGCAAGATGGTGCTGAAAGATGGCCAGCCGGTAAACGGCAAGTCGGAAATTTACACATCCAGCGAGGAGCGGCGATTCGAGATGCTGCGCGAACTGCCCAAGGCGCTGGATTATTCACACGCCGGCGAAGAAGTCATCGACGGTGAAGAGTGCTGGGTGCTGAGTGCCAAGCCGAAGCCGGGCTATGATCCGCCTTCCATGTCGACGAAGTTCCTGACGCAGATGCATGCAAAGGTCTGGATCTCGAAGAAGCATCACCGGATGCTGAAGCTGGACGCGATCAGTGTCGGCCCGGTGAGTCTGGGAGGATTTCTGGCGAAATTCGAGAAGGGCACCCGCATTCAGTTGGAGCAGGTGAAAGTGGATGAAAACGTCTGGCTCCCCAGCCGCTTCAAGATGACCTATGATGGCCGCGTCTTGTTCAAAAGCATCAAGGGCGAGATCGAGCAGCTCTCCACAAACTTCCGGAAGATCAATTCAACCACTTAGTCGAAACGGGCGGATTGTGACTGCACGCCATGGACTCGGTCATGCCGTTCGTGATCGTGGCGCACGCATTGTCGGTAGCGGTGCGAAGCGCCGCGTCACGTGTGGGGCCCGACGCTACACGGCAATTCTTGCGACCTTGAAAATCGACGCAGACTTCAACGCGATGCTGTTTCTGGCCCATGCTCATGTAGCCTAAGAGGCCAATGAATCCCACAACAGCAAGCACGATTAGACCGATCTTCATGCAGATGCGCCTTCACTAAAGAAGCTTCCCATCTTGCGAAACTTCTCGTAACGCTGATCGACCAAATCCTTGGCCGACAGTTTGCCGAGTTCGGCAAGCGAGGTTCGCAGTGTTTCTCGTAACAGCTCGGCTGCACGATCGTGATCATTCTGCGCGCCACCCTCGGGCTCCGGGACAATTCCATCGACGATTCCGAGCCCAACCAGGTCCGGCGCCGTGAGCTTTAGTGCCAAGGCGGCTAACTCAGCCTTGCCGCTGTCGCGATAAATAATCGCGGCGCAGCTGTCCGGCGAAATCACACTGTAGACCGAGTTCTCCAACATGTAAACGTGATTGCCAACCCCGAGCGCAAGCGCTCCCCCGCTACCCCCCTCGCCAATGACGATAGAAATCACGGGTGTCTGCAGACGTGCCATCTCACGAAGGCAGATCGCGATGGCTTCGGCTTGGCCGCGCTCCTCGGCGTCGATACCTGGGTACGCGCCAGGCGTGTCGAGCATCGTGATAATCGGGCGCTTGAACTTGGCCGCTAGTTCCATCACGCGCAGCGCCTTGCGATACCCCTCCGGCTTGGGCATGCCGAAGTTGCGGCGAAGCTTCTGCTTGGTGTCTCGCCCTTTCTGCTGGCCCACAACCATCACCGGCTTGCCTTCGAAGAATGCCATTCCTGCGACAATTGCGGCATCGTCCGCGTACGCCCGGTCGCCGTGAATCTCCATGAAATCCGTGAAGAGCCGCTGAACGTAATCGAGGCAGTGCGGCCGTTTCGGGTGCCGGGCAAGCTGCACGCGCTCCCATGCAGGATTGGCGGGGGCCTGAATCGCGGCCGCTGCGGATTGTGGTTCCATTGTCAGGTTATGTGGCGAGCACTTCGATGCACTCGGGCCCGCAGATGCGCTCGACTTCCGCGCGAAACTCCTTGTCCGGCCGCACCCGAGCGGTCACATCTAGAATAACCGAGAAGTCCTTGGGCCTTTCCAGCCGGAGCCGGACGGCTGTGTCGCCTCGTTTCCGCTCAAATAATGTCCCGAGCAACTCCGCTTTGTCGGTCCCGTTGCTGCCCAGGCGTACCTTGATTGAAATCAGGGACGGCATCGGCACGCGCACCACTTCCAGCGGGATGATGTCTTTGACCGAGACTTTTGTCGCGGCGCCTTCTTCCGGCAGGGCCATGCCGCGTATGAAGACCGGCTTGTCTTCAGCAAGCATCGGAAGCACCTGCTCATACGTCGTGGTGAAGACCATGCACTCCACGGCTCCAACTTTGTCCTCGAGCTGGAACATGGCCCAGGGCTTGCCTTCTTTGTTGCGTCGACGCTGGATGCCCGTCATGATGCCGCAGATCGCGACCTCGGCGCCTTTGTCCAGGCCTTCCAATGTTTCGCTGCTATGCTTGCCGAGCTCAGTTACCTTGTCCATCCAGGCGTCCAGCGGATGGCCGGTAACATAGAAGCCGAGCAGCTCCTTTTCGTTGTTCAGCTTTTCGGTGCTGGTCCAGTCCGGGAGCTTGGGAAGTTCGGGCGCGGGCTCCGGCTCGTCGGTGCTTCCGAATGCCATGGCGAAGAGTCCGGTCTGACCGCTGAGCTTGTCACGCTGAGCGCGCTGTCCCGTTTCTATGGCCGTGTCGATCACCGCGAAGAATTGCGATCGTGTGCCATTTAGCGAGTCCATAGCGCCGGCGCGAATCAGGCTCTCGACCACACGGCGATTCACGGCGCCAAGGTCGATCCGTTCGCAGAAGTTGTAGATGGAGGTGAAGGGACCCTTCTCGTCACGCGCGGCGATGATCGATTCCACGGCGCCAGCGCCCACGTTCTTGATCGCGCAGAGGCCGAAGCGGATCGCGTCGCCATCGGGGGTGAAGTTCTTGCCTGACTTGTTGACATCCGGCGGCAGCACCTGCATGCCCATGTCGCGGCATTCGTTCATGTACTTGACAACCTTGCTCGTGTTACCGGTTTCGGCGGTAAGCAGGGCGGACATGAACTCGATAGGGTAGTGGGCTTTCAGGTAAGCCGTAATGTAAGCCAGATATGCGTACGCGGCCGAGTGCGACTTGTTGAACCCGTAGCCGGCGAACTGCTCCATGAGGTCGAAGATCTTCTCGATCTTCTTCTGCGGATAATTACGTTCGAGGGCGCCCTTTACGAATCGATCCCGCTGCTGGGCCATTTCCTCGGCCTTCTTTTTGCCCATGGCTCGGCGGAGCAGGTCAGCGTCGCCGAGGGAATAGCCGGCAAGTCTGTTGGCAACCTGCATCACCTGCTCCTGGTAGACGATAACGCCGTACGTCTCCTGCAGCACTTCCTTCAGCTCGGGCAGATCGTAAACCACCTGCTTGCGCCCATGTTTGCGGTTGATGAAATCATCCACCATGCCGCCCTGGATGGGACCCGGTCGATACAGCGCATTTAATGCGCACAGATCTTCCAGGCGTTCGGGCTGATAGCGGATGAGGATGTCTCGCATGCCGCCGGATTCGAACTGGAAGATGCCGCTGGTGAACCCCTTGGAGAAGATTTCGGAGGTCTTGAGATCGCCGAGCGGAAGATCTTCGACCACGAGATCTTCGCCCCGGGACTGCTTGATGAGCCGCTTGCAGTCTTCGATGATCGTCAGGGTGGTTAGCCCCAGGAAGTCCATCTTCAGAAGGTTCAGCTTCTCGATGCCGCCCATATCGTACTGGGTGACGACTTCGTCCTTGTTCGTCTTGTAGAGAGGAACAAGCTCCTTTAACGGAGTCGGCGAGATCACGACACCGGCCGCATGGATGGACGCGTTCCGCGCCATTCCTTCCAGCTTGCACGCGACATCGAGCACCTCGCCGACTCGCGGGTCGGCCTTGCGCATCTCCTGGAAACCGGGTTCCTGCGCGAAGGCCTCCTTCAACTTGATATTGAGCTGATTGGGGACAAGCTTGGTGATGCGATCCACCTCGCCCACCTTCATGTCGAGCACGCGGCCCACATCCTTGATGGCTGCGCGTGCGCCGAGGGTGCCGAACGTGATGATCTGAGCCACCTGCTCGCGACCGTATTTTTCGGTGACGTACTGAATGACCTCGCCGCGGCGGTGCGTGCAGAAATCGATGTCAATATCAGGCATGCTGATGCGCTCCGGGTTCAGGAAGCGTTCGAACAGCAGCCCGTATTGCAGGGGGTCGATGTCCGTAATCTGCATCGCAAACCCGACCAA
>DASQDN010000195.1:0-9946 GCA_035634155.1 Bryobacteraceae bacterium
ACCTTCGAACACCCGCCGATCAAAAACGACGCCACCGCCGAAGCCATCGCCTTCCGCAGCCTGGCCAACACCGGCCGAGCCCTCGACCTCCTCCTGCGCTACACCGCCACCGCCCGCCGAGCCTTCGACGCCGCCCTCAAAACCCTCCGCGACCTCCAACGCGAGCGCCGAAAATCGGAATTACAAAACGAACCGGATTCAGCAAAACCCCGTGCAAAATCAATGGCGTCCGCGCCCCCCGCACAAGCAAACACGGCGGCGTCCACCCGTCTGGCCCCCGTGCTATCCATGCCCCCCGCGCCCCATCAGCCCCGCCCCGACGATAGCCAACCAGTCCCCGAGTGTGATATTGATGATGCATCCCCAGGAAGGCTTTCAGGAAAGATCCATGGATAAGATGACTCGCAGAACCACCATCGCGACCACGTTAGGCGCGCTAGCAGCCAGCAACGCCGCTGCGGCGCCACCCCCAGCGCCCAAGGCCGATTCGCTCGCTCTCGGCTATCCGCGCCGCGTGCCGCCCCCGGGCAAGGCCGGTATCCAATTCGCCTTTATGTTGAGCACGCGCGTCGACCACAAAGCGCGCCTCGGCAAGCAAATCGGAGTGAACTACGGCATTTCCGGCATTGGTGGCGCGCTCAATCGCGTGCCGCGGACCGAATACGAAGCTGCCGCCGCCAAAGTAGTAGCCGACTTCAAATCCGCCGGCATCACCATCGCGGGCGTGGAAAGCCACCCGGTAAACGCCGAAAAGATCAAACTCGGCATCGACGGCCGTGACGAGGAACTCGAGAACTACATCGCTGCCATCAAGGCGCTGTCGAACGTCGGCATCCCCGTCCTCTGCTACAACTTCATGGCAGGCCTGGGCTGGTACCGCACCAAGGTCGATGCGCCCGGTCGCGGCGGCGCCCTCGTAACCGACTTCGACAACACCGCGGCCAAAGCCCTCGGACTCACCAAGTGGGGCGAGGTCTCGGAAGAAAAAATGTGGGACAACATCACGTACTTCCTGAAGGCCGTCATCCCCGTCGCCGAAAAGGCCGGCGTGAAGATGGCGCTCCATCCGGACGATCCGCCGCTGTCCCCCTTGCGCGGCATCGGACGGATTGTCACCAGCGCGGCCAACTACCGCCGCATCATGAAAATCGTTCCTAGCCCAGTCAACGGGATCACGTTCTGCCAGGCGAACTTCATCGCCATGGGCGAGGACTGCGTCTCGCTTGTCCGGGAATGGGGCAAGGAGAAGAAGATCTTCTTCGTCCACTTCCGTGACATCGCGGGCGACCGCCAGCGCTTCCTCGAAACCTTCCACGACGAAGGCCAAACCGACATGGTGAAAATGTTGAAGACCTATCATGAGGTCGGCTTCAACGGACCCATGCGGCCCGATCACGCGCCCACGCTCGACGAGGAAACCAATGATCGTCCCGGCTACGCCATCCAAGGCAAAATTTTTGCCATGGGCTACATGAAAGGCGTGATGCAAGGCCTCAACCTGCCCTACGCTTAATCGACTGCCGCAACAGCGGCCATGCCCAGCTTCTTCAACAACGTCACCAAATGCTCCCGCTCCTCGGGAGCAAGCACGTCGCCTAACCCGTCCATTGCAGCCGAGTGCTTCCGATAAACAGCCTCAATCTGCTTCCGGCCTGAACGGGTCAGATGCACCACACGAGCGCGCGCATCGGCAGCATGGCTGCGCCGCTCCACCACGCCGCGCGTTTGCAAACGATCCACCGCTGTCGTGATGGAGCCGCTCGTCAGCGACACCAATCGACCCAGATCGTTCACCGGAAGCGGGCCCTTGTGCAGCAGCGCTTCCAGGATTCCGAAATCGGTTAGCGTCAGACCCCGCGACGAAATATCGCGCGACGCATACTCGCGGACGGCTGTGTACGCCTTCCAAAGCACCAGCCATGTATGCGTCCCGCTGGGAGGAGGAGGCGGTTGAATCTTTTTGAGATGTCTTGACATCAAGATACCTGTAATCCCAACATACAACGTAAAGGAGGAGAAAACAAACATGGCAGCCAAATACCGAACCGTCGCGGACATCGCGCCCGCGCTGCGAACACTGGAGGGCGGGGGAGTGGAGATCCGTCGAGGATTCCCAACCGCGCGCGTCGAGGACGTCGACCCCTTCCTGCTCTTCGATCACATGGGTCCGCTCGACTACAAGCCTGGCCAGGCCACCGGCTTCCCTGAGCATCCCCATCGCGGCTTTGAAACCGTAACCTATGTGCTCCACGGCGTTATGGAGCATCGCGATTCGTTCGGCCATCACGGCGTGCTTGAACCCGGTGACGTACAGTGGATGACCGCCGGCTCCGGCCTCGTGCACTCGGAGATGCCCGGAGCCTCGCTCGTGAAGAACGGCGGCCGCCTCGAAGGCTTTCAGGTCTGGGTGAATCTGCCCAAGCGCGACAAGATGAAGCCGCCCGCATACCAGGAAATCAAGGCCTCTGAGATCCCGGTCGCAGCCAGCAACGACGGACTCGTCGTGGCACGCGTAATTGCGGGTGAAACTCTCGGTGTCACCGGCGCGGTGAAGACCAACACACCGGTCCTGTATCTGCACGTGACGCTAGCGCCCGGTGGCCTCTTGACCCAGCGCGTCCCGTCATCGCAAAACGCGATCGTCTACACCATCGGAGGCGAATTGACGTTCAATGGCAGTGCCCAGCGCGCCACGGAAAGCAAGCTCGCCACCTTCGAGCACGACGGCGATGAAATACAACTGACCAACAACGGCGCCTCACCGGCCGAGTTCCTGCTGCTGGCAGGCGAGCCGTTAAACGAGCCAGTCGCCCGCTACGGACCCTTCGTCATGAATACGAAGGACGAACTCGTTCAAGCCTTCGAGGACTTCCGGTCCGGCAAAATGGGGGCGATCGGTAACTAACGCGAACGCGGCGCGAAGGCCGACACATCCACAGTGTGCCGGCCGTAATCGATACGCCCCTCCTCGAGCGTCTTGGCGCGCGCCGCGTACACCTTGGCCTCGCTCCGAAGCCCGACCTTCGTAGCGCTGGCCGAGGCGTTCTTGTAAATGCTCGCAAGCCGCATATGGTTAGCGCCGTAAGTGGTGGCTAGAATGTCGATGCCTTGGCGGTAAAGCTCCAGCGCCTCGGCATGGTACCCCTGCTGCCGTTGCAATTCGGCGTAATGGCAGACCACCAGCGCGAACGTGAGATGCTTTTCGCCCACCGACGCGCGCAAAGTTTTCAACGCCTCTTCGTACGCCGCTGCGGCCTCTCGAGGACGCCCCGTCTCGCGATAGAACGTCGCGAGATCGCTCATGGTGAGGCCCACCGAAGGATGCTCCGGACCGTGAACCTTTCGCCGCAAATCCACCGCGCGCTGAAACAACTCATGCGCGCGTTCCACTTCCCCGGTGCGCACCGCGATCATGCCCAGGAACGACAGTGATGATGGAATCTGGGCCAATCTTTCTTCAGCCGTGTTCATCGCCAGCGCGGCCTCAAACGCCTCGCGAGCCTTCTTGAGCTGACCCATCTCGAAGTACGATGCGCCGAGGTTATGCAGTGTTCCCGCCCGGGCTTCACCCTTTGACGTTCGCTCCAGCGCCTGCTTCAGCAGCGCCACCGCCTTGAGATGTTGGCCCGAGGTTTGGTGCAGCAGCGCCAGCTGATTCATGGCGTCGGTCGTGATGCCGTTGTGCGGATCAAGTCGATGGGTCAGCGATAGGACCTCTGTCAGAATCGACCGCGCCTCCTCGAGGTGTCCGCCCATCTGCCGGGTGCTCGCCAGATTCGTGAGCGCTGCGGCATATCCGTTCACGTCGCGCGCGTCAGACTGCCGGTGCATGGCGACGGCCTGCCGGTACAGCGCCTCCGCTTCTGCATACTTGCCTTGATGGAAGGCAATCAGGCCTCGATGATTTACGTCCTTTGCCGTGTCGGCCAGCAAGGGCTGCAGACACACGACGGCCAATATGACGGCGCAATCTGCCCTCATTGGACTACCTCCCGCTCGTTACTCTAAGCGCGTGTTTGTATTTGGCACACCGTCAAGACGTTCACCGCTCGATTTGGTTTGCCGGACGCGAACCGCATATGAAGAACGTGCAATAGGGGGGCTGGATAAACACTGGCGCTAACATGGTTATTCAGCATGTCGCAACAGCGTATTGTGGTAGCCATCGACGGACCTGCGGGCGCAGGCAAGAGCACCGTCGCCCGGTCGGTAGCTGCAAAGCTCGGCTTCATTTACATCGACACCGGCGCCATGTACCGAGCCGTCGCATTGTGGGCCCTCCGCGCGAACATCGACGAAGCCGACACCCACAAGATGGAGCAGCTCGCCCGCGAAGCCGAGATCACCTTCGAGCCCGGCTCCAACAGCGTCTTCCTCAACGGGGAGGATGTAACCGCGCAGATCCGCACCGCCGATGTCTCCGCCGCCGCGTCGAAAGTCTCGGCCATCGCAGGTGTCCGCCGAGTGCTCGTCGAAAAGCAGCGTGAGATGGCGGCCTCGGGCAGCGTGGTCATGGAAGGCCGCGACATCGGCTCGGTCGTCTTCCCCGATGCGCGGGTCAAGATCTTCCTTGATGCGCCCCCGAGTGAGCGAGTGGATCGCCGCAGTCGCGAGCTTGCGCAGCGCGGTGTTGCCCTCGATCCGGAAGTCGCCGCCCGAGCCATCGAAGAGCGTGACCAGCGCGACCGCACCCGCGCCGAAGCGCCTCTGGTGCAAGCGCCCGACGCTGTCTATGTCGACTCTGGCGGCCTCTCGGTCGAACAAGTCGAGGAGCACGTTTTAAGGATTGTCCGTGAGCGCACGGCGAACGGAAAGGAGTACTCGCGTTGAGCGGTCTTTTAGTCATGAAGTTCGGCGGCACCAGCATGGGATCCGCCGAAAGGATCAAGCAGGCAGCGAGCATCTGCGCCGACGCCGGCTCTAAGCGCCCGCTGGTGGTCGTCGTATCGGCCATGTCCAAGATCACCGACCTTCTGCTCGACACCTTGCGAGCCGCCGAAATGGGCCGGTCCGTGGACGTCGAGACCAACCTGAAGCAGCTCGAGCAGCGGCACGTCGAAACCTGCCGATCCCTGCTGACTTCCACGGCCTGCTCGGCTGCCATCTGCGAAGTCGGCATCCTTGTGGGCGAGTTCCAACGCATCGCGCACGGCATGCTGATGCTCGGCGAGCGTCCGCCGCGGTCCGTCGATGAGGCCATCGCGACAGGCGAGCGGCTTGCCTCCATGATGATCGCGGCGCATCTGACGTGTCACGGCATTGCCTCCGAAGCGGTCAATGCCGCCGAGGTCATCGTCACCGATACCGACTTCGGCAACGCCAACCCGCTGATGGACGAGACCCGTGAGAAGGCCCGCGCCCGCTTGCTCCCCGTCCTTGAACGCGGGGCTATCCCGATCGTCACAGGCTTCAATGGCGCGACCGAAGATGGTCGACCTACAACGCTCGGACGCGGAGGCTCGGACTTCTCGGCTTCCATCCTTGCCTCTGTCCTCGATGCCGAAGAGCTGTGGATCTGGTCTGACGTAGACGGCATCATGACGGCTGACCCACGGCTCGTCCCCGACGCCGCCGTCCTCGACGAGGTCACATACAACGAGGCCGCGGAGCTGGCCTATAACGGCGCCAAGGTGCTGCATCCTCGAACTCTCGCCCCACTTGTAGAGAAGGGCATTCCGGTATGGAGCAAGAACAGCTTCAACCTCGAAGCCGCCGGCACTCGCATCGTGCCCATGGCAGCGAAGGCGATCCCTGGACCGCGCGCTGTGACCTCAATGGCGAATGTCGCGCTCGTATCCGTGGACTTAGCCAAGCCGGCTGTGAATGGCACCGCGATCATGGGCCGCGCACTCGACGCGCTCGCGGCCGCAGGGTCCGAGGTGCTGGCCTTTTCCAGCTCCAGCTATCGCCAGAACTTCTGCTTCCTGATCCGTAAGGATGAACTGGCGCCCGCGTTGGAACAGCTCGAAGGCGAGTTCGCACTGGAACTAGAGCACGACTACCTTCAGCCCATCAAAGTCGATCCCGAAGTCGGCCTGCTCGCTGTCGTCGGCGAAGGTATGCAAGGCACACCCGGACTCGCCGGCCGCATCTTCACCGCCATATCACGCGAGAACGTAAACATCATCGCCATCGCCCAAGGCTCCAGCGAGTTGACCATCGTGATCGTGGTTGCACGCTCGGGCCTCGACAGGGCCGTGAAAGCCGTGCATGCCGAGTGCGGTCTTGGCCAAATGGCGCACGCCTCGCGCAGCATAGCCGATAGCTTAGTCCCAGGCCGGCTTTAGCTCGCCGGACGCATCCTTCACGTAAGGGAGCCAGGCGAGCGTAAACAGCCGCACGTTGATATTGGCCTTCTTCGGCTTCAAGGGCGGGACGTCGACTGTCGTCTGAATCGCTGCCACTTCGGACTCGATCTGCGCCTGTAGCTCTTCGAGCTGCCGCCGCACTGCCTCGACATTCTCCTCCGCGCGCCCGATGTCGGAAGACTCCTTGTACGTGCGGGACACCGAACCGATAGCCGTGGTTGCTCGCTTGCGCCCGAACACGACTCCGAAAATGTTGGCGCCCACCGACAGCAGCGAGGCCGAGCGCTGCTCCTTCTCTTTCGCAAGCGCCTGCTCGGAGCGCCGCAAACGATCCTGCAGCGTGGTGACCTTCGATGCGTACTTCTGCCGCAGCTTCTCCACCGCCGCATCGCGAGCTTCATGCGCGGCGTGCTGCAACTGCGCGCTCAAGGCGCCTCCAGCCTGCCGATGCGTATAGATCCAGTTGACCAGGTCCTTGTTCCACGCCGTGTAGCACTTCTGCTTGGCCGCATCGGCCGGAAGAGGGGCGAACGTCGCGCCTTCCATCGGCTCGCTTTCCAGGCTCGAAGGATCGACTTCGATCTCCATGCACTCTTCCCATTCGACCGGCATGCTGTCGTCGCGAACCGGAGCCGCGAGCGCCACGTTCTCCACAACGTCGAGCTTCATCTTCGTATCCACGTAACGAATCTGAGCCACGCCTAAGATCGCGGGCTGGTAGAACACCGAGCTGCCGGCCGCTCGCGCGGGCACGAACATCTGCGTGATGCCGGGAGGCAGCACGGTACGCTGCGAAGCCGCCTCGGACTGGCTCGCCTTCGGAGTAGGAGCAGGCTTGCGATTCGTCCGTGAACCCATCAGAGTCTTGATCTGCGATCGCGTCAACGGCCCACGTAGATACGACATCGCCCAGCGGCTTTCAAACGCGACCGGCGCCTCATCATGAACATTGTTCATCAGGAACACGCGCTTCCCCAAGCCCGCTAGGATCTCCTCGGTCCGCTGCCTGTTGAACTTGTGGTTTCCTTCCGATGCCGCTCCTTCCAGGCCTTCAATCAGACGCTGCTTGTCGCGCTCGGTCTGCAGCCGTCCGATGAACCACGTGCCCGCATTGGCCAAGCCCTTGTAGTCGAGGTCCACCGGGTTCTGCGTAGCCAACACCACGCCCACGCCGAACGCGCGAGCCTGCTTCAGCAGTGTCAACAATGGTCGCTTGGATGGCGGGTTCGCGACCGGCGGGAAGTAGCCGAAGATCTCATCCATATAAAGGATGGCCCGCAAACTCGTGGTGCCCGACTGACGGCGCGTCCAGCTCAACATCTCGTTCAGCACGAGCGTGACAAAGAACATGCGCTCGGAGTCGCTCAGATGCGCCACCGACAGGATCGCGATCCTCGGCTTACCTTCGGCTGTGTACAAGAGCTTTCCGATATCGAGAGGCTCGCCTTCCAGCCACGACTCAAATCCCGGCGACGCGAGCAGGTTATTGAGCCCCATCGCAAGCTCGAACCGATCCTTGCCCGGATAGAAGGCTTCCAGATCCAATATGCCGACTCGCGTGAAGGCCGGCTCCTGGATCGCATGGATCAGCGCCTCGATGGTCAGGTCTTCGCCGTTGCGCCAAGCCGTGTCGAAGATGTTCGAAAGCAGGATGTGCTCGCGGCTCTTCATCGGCTCGGCTTCGATGCCCATCAAGGACAACAAGGCAGTAGCGGCCCCGGAGATCCTGTCACGCAGCAGCTCTCGATCGTCGAGCAGCGCCTCGTGGGGCGCAGCAAAGGACTTGAGCAGCGAGATCGGAATGCCCGCGTTGCTTCCCGGCGTATAGATGGCAAAGTCTGCCGAAGATTGCAGACGGCGAATGCGCTCCCCGCTTTGCCCCCACTTCTCCAAACCACTTCGCCATAGCTCGGCCTGGCGGGCCGCAAACTCATCCGGCGTCACACCTTCACGCCCGGCGTCTTCTTCATTGATCCAGGATCGGAAGTCTTCCGGCCGCAGATCGGGGAACTGCAGCAGAAGGTTGCCGATGTCGCCCTTAGGATCAATGACCAGCGCGGGGACGCCGTCAATCGCCGCTTCCTCCAGCAGGCCAATGCACAGGCCGGTCTTGCCGCTGCCGGTCATACCGACGCAGACCGCGTGCGTCACCAGATCCTTGCTGTCGTAGAGGATTGCCTCGTCGCTTGTTTGACGAGCGGAGATATCGTATCTACGCCCCAGGTAGAAGGCGCCGAGTTTCTCAATGTCTTGCATGTCAGGTAGTCGATGCCGCCCGCTCGATGCTCACCTTCGGTAGTGTGAAGCAGAAGCGGGAGCCGCTGCCAATCTGGGATTCCACCCAGATCCGGCCGCCGTGATGCTCCACGATCTCCTTGCAGATCGCCAGCCCAACACCGGAGCCGGAGCGGTCGCGTCCATGCAGCCGCTTGAACAAGACGAAGATGTTGTCGAAGTATTTAGCATCGATGCCAATGCCGTTGTCATTGATGCAGATCACATGCTCTGTACTGCCGTCCACAACGGCCGAAACATGGATTGCGGGCGTCTGATCGCTCTTGTACTTGATCGCGTTCCCGATGAGATTCTTGAACACCTGCGAAAGCCGCATGGGATCGCCCATGACTACGGGCAGGGAATCGGACGTGACCACGGCGCTGCTTTCGCGGATCGCCGGCTCCAACTCCATCAAAGCCCAATCCAGCGCAGTCTGGCAGGAGAACGACTTCACGTCCATGTCCGCCTCGGCAGCCTGCGAATAGGCCAGCATGTCGTGAATGAACTTCTCCATTCGATTGACGCCGGAAATCGCCGTGTCCATGAACTCGGCGGCTTCGGGCGCGAGATCGCTCTTATAGCGCTGCGCCAGAAGCTGTGTGTATGACTTGACCATGCGCAGCGGCTCCTGCAACTCGTGCGAGACCACGAATGCGAAGCGCCGCAACTGTTCGTTCGAACGCACCAGCGCTTCCTGCACGTCGCGTTCCCGCAGCAGCGCGCGCACGGTGGCTACCAGCACTGCTGGATCCACAGGTTCGCGCAGGTAGTTATCTCCGCCATGATCAAGGCCGGCTACCACATCCAAGTCCGCAAGCCGCGCGGCCGATAGAAAGATGACCGCGATCCGGGCGGTCTCCGGGTCGCTCTTAATGCGACGGCAGACTTCGAAACCGTCGATGTCCGGGAGATTGATGTCCAGCAGCACCAGATCGGGCGCCCGCGCCTTGATGGCGATCAATGCCTCTTCACCGGTTCGGGCTTCATCGACCGTGAAGCCGGCTCGGGACAAGAACCGGGTGCGAGCATAGCGACCTGCATCGTGGTCGTCAACGTTTAGTATGCGTGCGTTAATCACCGTACTGCCTCTGCGTAATCAATGATGTCACAACGTCCCGCAACTCACCTTCGGATCTCGACTTGCTAATGATCGCCGCGGCCTGCGATAGCGCCTGACGTTCTTCGGACGTGAGCGTCAAGGAAGTGTGGATCACAACCGGAATGTCCCGAGTGCCGGGATGTTGCTTCAACTGCGCCAGTACATGGAAGCCCGATGCGTCCGGCATCACTACGTCCAGCACAATGGCTTCGATGCCTCCGCGCGAAGCCAGTTCCAAACCCTCGGCCCCGGATCGAGCTTC
>DASQDN010000196.1:0-3777 GCA_035634155.1 Bryobacteraceae bacterium
CGTCTGCAAACCCGCCTCGGCAATTCCGATAAACGCAAGCTTTCCGAATACCTGCAAGCCGTGCGCGACGTCGAACGCCGCATTCAAAAAGCGGAAGAGCAGAACGCCAGCATGAAGATGCCGCTACTGGAGCGCCCCGCCTCCGCGCCCGAAGAATACGTCGACCACGCGCGCCTCATGATGGATTTGATGCTGATCGCCTACCAAGCCGACCTCACCCGCGTCACCACCTTCATGATGGCCCGCGAAGGCAGCAATCGAAGTTATCGTGAGATCGAAGTCTCTGACGGGCACCACAACTGCACGCACCATCAGAACGACGCCGACAAGATCGCGAAGACCATCAAGATCAACACCCACCACATCAACCAGTTCGCCTACTTCATCGAGAAGATGAAAAACACGCCAGATGGCGACGGCTCGCTGCTGGATCACTCGTTGATTCTCTACGGCAGCAGCTTGTCCGACGGCAACCGTCACACCCACACGAACCTGCCGACCATGCTGATCGGCGGCGCGTCAGGCAGAGTGAAAGGCGGCCGGCACATTCAATGCGCGGACGAAACGCCGATGAACAACCTTCTTCTCTCCATGCTCGACAAGGCGGATGTGAACACCGAAAAACTCGGCGACAGCACCGGCAAACTCCAGCACCTTTCCGAAGTCTAAAGGGGACCGACATGCGCTTGTGGAGATTGGGCGTTGCCGCCATTCTTGCGGCTGGCATGGCATTCGGCGCAGTAGTAGCAGACTTGCGCCTGATCGACGCGGTAAAGCGTCGCGATGCGAAAGCCTTCGCCACCCTCATCGGCCAGCGCGTCGACATCAACGCCGCCGCGCCCGACGGAGCCACCGCTCTTTCCTGGGCGATCTTCCTCGGCCTGACCGACATGGCCGACAAGCTCCTGGCCGCCGGAGCCAACGTCAACACCAAAGGCGAGTACGGCGAAACGCCGCTCACGCTCGCCGTGGCCAATGGGGATGCGGCCACAGCCGCCAAACTCCTCAAAGCCGGCGCCGATCCCAATGCCGCACGGTGGAACGGCGAGACCGCGCTCATGATCGCCGCAGGCTCGGGCAGCGTCGAAACGGTAAAACTGCTGCTCGGCGCCGGAGTCGACGTCAACGGAGCCGAGCCCAAGCGCGGCCAGACAGCGCTCATGTGGGCCGCGTCGGAAGGCCATGCCGATGTTGTCGATCTTCTGCTCACCAAAGGCGCCAGGTTCGATGCAGTCACTAAATCGGGATACAACGCGCTGGTGTTCGCGGCATTGAAGAATGACGCGCCTTCCGTGCAGCGCCTCCTGAAAGCGGGCGCCGACGCTAACTACGTGCTGCCGGATCAGACCAAGATCCTCGCCCTTTCCGCAAGCAGCGGGAGCACGGCCGCTGCACTAGCTCTTCTCGATGGAGGCGCCGACGCCAACGCTGCCGACAAAGCAGGTAATACGCCGCTGCATGTCGCCGCGCAATCGGGTGAACTCGAATTGGTGAAGAAGCTCCTCTCCAAGGGGGCGAACGTCAACGCGCGCAACTTGGCCACGCAACAGCAAGGTTTCCGTCCCATACCAGGCGAACTAACGCCTTTGCTGATGGCGGCGCGCTCGAATCGTGTCGACGTCATGAAGACGCTCATCGACGCCGGAGCCGACCTCAAGGTTAAAGGTCAGGACGGCGCGGGCCTGTTCCTATGCGCCGCCGCAAGTGGCCACGTCGAAGCAGCGAAATTCGCCTTCGAGTTCGATAACGACGTAAGGGCCGTCGACAACAACAAACGCACCGCGATGCACATGACGGTCAGCAATCCTCGCGGAGCCACGCAAGACGACATGGTTGAACTAGTCCAGTACCTGTCCGAGATCGGCGTGCCGATGGATGAAAAGGACGCGCGGGGCCGCACGCCCATTCAAACGGGCGACGGCATCCCACTAGACAAACCAATCCAGCGCATGGCCGACATCATCGTAGCCCGCGGCGGCGCCCCCGTCGCCTTCCCGAAAGAATACGTCAAACCAAAATAACGGGGCTGCTCCATCTCGCGTTCTTCTACTGCTCTCGGCCGAGCGTTATCGTCCTCGCCCCCTAAGATCGCAGCCATGACACGAGGGTCGCGGCTTCTCATCGGGCGCATAGGTCCGTCTGTCAGTACCCTTAATGGAGCAATAAGACAACGTTTCTGAAATCGTCGTCCCGGCGGTCAAGCGACATCGCGTGTTTTGCCGCGTTCGTCAAGCACCGCCTGCAACCGCATCCTGCACCGACTCGCCGGCTGGCCGTCCGCTCAGCACGGCGCGCTCGTTCAGTTTCTTTTCAATCTCTGGACTGAAGTACACTTCCACGGATCGTTCCTTCTCTCTTCAGCTTGAAAGCAAACACGCTGCGCTCTCACAACCGTCAATCATTCCCGCTGCTTCTCAACTACCTGCGCGGGGATCTACATTATCGATATTGCAAATCTGCGCGTTGAGAACATATAATCTGCGGTAATGCGTCGAGGCTTCACCGTGGTTGGACCGAACCGCCTCCTGCATGCCCAACCCACCCGCTTCCAACCTGCCAAAGCCCGTCACCCCAAGACCAAGGGGATAAGAAAGGGAGAACTATGAGGTTAGAGATGAATCGCCAAGTATTCACCGCGGCCTGTCGTGCCGCGCTGCTCTGCCTATTATTCACCGCGCTCGCCTTCGCACAAGGCGACCGTGGAACCATCACCGGCACAGTATCCGACCAACAGGGCGCAGTCATGCCCAACGCTAACGTAACCGCGCGCCATCGCGACACGGGCGCCGTTCACAGCACCATCGTCACCGAAACCGGCAACTACACACTGCCATCTCTCCCCGCGGGCGTCTACGACGTCAGCGTCGAAGTCCCCGGATTCAAGCGCATGACGCAACAAGGCGTCACCGTCGCCGTCGCCCAAACCGCCCGTATCGACGTCGTAATGCAAATCGGCGCGACAACCGAGAGCGTCCAGGTTACCGCCGACGCTCCGCTCCTCCGAACCGAGTCCGCCGAGCAAAGCCACAACATCACGGGCGAGCGCATCAATCAGCTCCCGGTCAACTTCGGCGTCACGGCGGGGGGCTATGTCCGCAGCCCCTTCGCCTTCATCAACATCATGCCGGGCGCCAACACCTCCGGACAAAACAACATCCGAGTCAACGGCTTCACCAACAACATCCAGATGCGCTTTGAAGGCCAGGAAAGCAGCAATTCCAACAGCGCCCAACGCGTCGACGAGCTACAACCATCGGTCGAAGCCGTCCAGGAGTTCACCCTCCAAACCAGCAACTTCTCAGCCGAGTACGGCCAAGTGGGCGGCGGCTTATTCAACTTCACCGCCAAGTCCGGTACCAACGCATTCCACGGCAGCGCCTACGAATACTTCAGCAATGAAGCCCTGAACGCCGGCATTCCTTTCAGCAACAACGGCAACGGCGAGCTCGTCCGCCCCCGTTCGCGTAAACACGACTTCGGCGGCAGCTTCGGTGGACCCGTCGTCCTCCCCAAAATCTACGACGGCCACAACCGCACCTTCTTCTTCGCCAACATCGAGTTCTATCGCGACAAAAAGATCGCCGGCGGCAACTTCCAAACCGTGCCCACCGACGCGTATCGCTCGGGCGACTTCTCCGCCGCCCTCACCGGTCGGCAAGCCGGCGTCGATCCCCTCGGCCGACCCATCATGGAGAACTCCATCTACGACCCGAACACCACCCGCACCGTCACCGGTACGGATGGCCGTTCCTACGTGGTACGCGATCCGTTCCCCGG
>DASQDN010000197.1:0-4848 GCA_035634155.1 Bryobacteraceae bacterium
GCGGCGAGTTCTTTGATGCCGGCGATGAAGTCGGGCTTCTCGACATTCTCTACGAGGCTGCGGCCCCAGATGTTGCCGCTGCGAATTCCGAGGAAGAGCGGGTTCTTGCGGTAGCGGTCGAGGTATTCGCGGAACTCGGGCTTTTGCGGTTCGAGGTTGCCGATGAAGCCCACCATGGTGGGATCTTCCTGGGCCATCATGAGGACCCAGAGGTTGTCCTCGATCCACGGGCTGGCTTCGACTTCGATCGCGCCGACCACCCCAAGCGGGCCGGCGATCTTCTTGAACACGGCGGGCGAGGCGATGGGGCCAACCGGAAAGTTCTGGCCGTACGGGACACCCTGTGGGCGCGTCGTGTCAAAGAAGTGAATGTGGGTGTCGATGATCGGGATGGGCGGTGTCTGCGCTGCTCCCGATTGAGTAAATGCCGCGGCTCCGGCAACGGCCAATGCGCTACGTCGTGTCATGGTTGTCTTCCTCGTTTCCTCATTTGATGGCGGAGCCGTGGGACGCCACGCAATGCCATTTTCCGTTCTTCTGGCGGACATAGAAGTTGGTAAAGCGCTCCAGCAGGTTCACGGTTCTTCCGCGGTTCTTGTAGCTGCCTCGCCACCGACCGCTGACTACGGCGGCGTCGCCGTGCAGGACGATGTTCAGCTCTTCGGTACGCGCAGTCTGATATGTGATGTTACGCGACTTGAGCTCGCTTAGCACTTCGGCTCGGGTATGGACCCTGCCGTCGTCGCCGGTGAGGATGAACGCCGGGGCGAGAATTTGTTCCAGGGCTGCTGCATCGCCTTTGAGATTGGCGGCGTCCCATTGTTGTTCCAGGGCTCGGATGGCGGCCTCGTCTGTTTGCTGCGCGATTGCGAGGCTTACGAGTGCTGCGAAGATGGATAGCGAAAGAGCGGCTGATTTCATACATGACCCTGATCGGTGTGCAACGCGATAAACGGCTGTCGCTGGTGTTCCTGGTGCTGGTAACGGCGGCGACGCTGTACCTGAGCTACGTGATCGCCCGACCGTTCCTGACCCCTATTGTGAGCGCGACGCTGCTGGCGATCGCGATTTACCCGCTGCATCGGCGACTGACCCGTCATGTGCGGAATCCCAGTGGCGCGGCGCTGCTGGCAACGCTGCTGGTGCTGATTGCGATTCTGGTTCCCGCCGTCCTGATTATCGAAAAGCTGGCGCATGAGACGACCGCTTTGTACGGCTGGCTGAACGAGAAGCAGTCCCATGAGGGCGGCTGGAAGCAGTATGCGATGCATGTGGCGGACCCGCCGCTGCAATGGATCGCGGCTCGAACGGGCATGTCGGCGGAGCAACTGCGGCAGACCGGCCTCGATCGATTGCAGAACGTGAGCGCGTCGCTGCTGAACTGGGCCAAGAGCCTGGTGATGAATGTGGGCGCGACGCTGGTGGACACGGTGATCATGCTGCTGACGCTGTTCTTCCTGCTGCGCGACGGGGAATGCATCCGCGACCGCATCGGCTCGATTTTGCCGATCGAGGCGCATCGATATCAGCAACTGGTGGAGACGATCTCCGAATCGATTTCGGCGAACCTGTACGGCGTGGTGGCTGTGGCTGTGGCGCAGGGCACGCTGGGCGCCATCGGGTACATGATTGCGGGGCTGCCGTCGGTGATGCTTTGGAGTGTAGCGACCGCTATCTTCTCGATGATTCCGCTGGCGGGTGCGGCCTCGGTATGGGTGACGGCAACGATCTTCCTGCTGGCGACGGGCGCGTGGGGCAAAGCGATCTTCATGGCGGCTTGGGGAGCGGGACTGATCTCCATGGCGGACAACGTAGTTCGGCCGCTGGTGCTGAGCGGGAAGGTGAAGCTGCATACGCTGCTGATCTTCTTTTCGCTGCTGGGCGGGGTTCGGGCGTTCGGGATTATCGGTTTGTTTACCGGTCCGATTATTGTGGCGGTCGCGATGGCCTTGCTCGAGATCCTGCAGGAAGAGCGGCTGGAGTGGGAACGCACTTCGAGCGCTCCTCGCCCGGGCGAAGTGTGAGGCGTCGGCTGGCATGGGGGGCTATGGTTTGGACGGCGCTTTGTCCACCATGGGGACGAAGCGCACGGGCAGCACGGAACGGCGCGTGATCTTGCCAGCGGCGGATTTATCGACGACGATGAGTTCCTGCTCCAAAGGTGTGCGACCGACGGGCGCGACGAGCCTGCCGCCGGGCTTGAGCTGATCGACGAGGGCTTGCGGCAACTCGGGTGGAGCGGCGGTGAGGATGATGCGATCGAAAGGCGCCTTGTCGGGCCAGCCGGCGTAGCCGTTCCCTTCCCTGGCGACAATGTTGCGATAGTTCAGGCGTCGGAATGTGGCTGCGGCTGACCTGGCGAGGGCCGGAACGATTTCGATGGTGTAGACCTCTTTCGCAAGCGCCGCGAGGATCGCAGCCTGGTAGCCGGAGCCGGAGCCGATTTCGAGAACTCGGTGGTCCTTGCGGATGTCGAGGGTCTCGGTCATGAATGCAACGAGCGATGGCTGCGAGATGGTCTGCTCGTGTCCAATGGGCACCGGGCGATCTTCGTAGGCGAACTGGCGCACATCGAGGGGCATGAACTCATGCCGGGGTGTTTCGCGCATGGCTTTCAAGACGGCGGGGTTGGAGATGCCGCGCCCTTGCATGGATTCGCGGACGAGGCGCTCGCGCTGAGCGCGGTAATCCTGCGCGAAGAGCAGCGGGATGGCGACGGCAGTGGCTGCGGCTCCGGCGAGTGCATAGAGCGTACGCATGGCGCGGTGTTGTGCCCTCATCGTTGGGACGCCTCCCGCAAGGGGAAGTTACCGGTGGCCGAGGGGGCTCGCCAGGCGACGCGTTTGCGCATCCACCACCAGGCGAGAGCGAGGGCGAGCGTGAGGTCATCCTGCGCTCCGTCAAAGCGCATAGCGCCGGAGGTGGACGGGCGGGCTTTGAATTCCACCAGCTCCTGGACGAGCGCGTTGGCTGCGGGCGCGTTCGGTTCAATCTCCAAGGGCCAGCGGTCGAAGAGGATCTGCAGGCCGGTGACGAGGTCGCGCTTGGGAACACGGTAGTAGACGCCGTCGGAGCCTTCATCGAGGCCTCCGGTGATTTGCGCGGGAATGAGGCGGCAGGGGAGGCGCGAGGCTCGCAGGAGCTCGACGACGGGGGCTCCGACACCGGTGGCGTCGACGACGAGCGCGCAGTTTTCGCGAAGGGTCGGCGATTGGATGATGGCAGCGACTCGATCGACCACGGACGCGAACGGTGTGCCGAGACGGATGCGCTCGACGTGGCGGAGACGGATGCGGGTGCGGCGAATGAAGTCAAACGTGACCGGATCGCGCTGGCCGGTCGCTTCCTCGACCCAATTGAGGACCGCGATGGCGGAGTAGTCGCGGCGCTGGCCGATGTCGAGGCCGACGACCCATTCGGGCGCGTTGGCGGATGGTGTGTTCGGGGTGTTGGGCATCCACATATTCGGTTACCAGAGCCTTCCGCCGCAGTCGACGAACTTGGACCGGATGACGTCCTCGTCGAAGAGGGCTCCTTCGGCGCAGACGAACTCGCAGCAGTATTCCTCGCCATAGCGTTCGTCGCTGAAGCGGTCCTTTTCGGCGAGCAGGAAGTCGGCTGGAATGCGCGGGCATTCTTCGGCGGTGGCTGCGATGCGGAGCCACGGAGTGCGTCCATTCGTGTCCTGCCATTCGCGGAAGAAGAAGCCGGAGCGCCCGTTAGGAGTGCTCATGAGCCAGAGGTCGCCATCACTGACGGCGAGCATGGGGCGGAGGGCGTAGTACATGTTGTCCGAGACTCGGGAAGCTTCATCGATGATGAGAAGGCCGACGCTGGAGAAGCCGCGGACGGTGTCCTCATTTTCGGGCAGGCCGACGATGCGGGAGCCGTTGGGGAGGACGAGGGAGCAGTTGTTTTCGCCGTCGCCTCGCGGTCGGATGCCGAGGAGGGAGACGGCTTTGCGGGCTTTGCGGAGGAATTCGCCGCTTTGACGGAGTCCGGGGCTGGCGACGAGGACGAGGCTATTGGGGTGGAAATGCGCGTAATGGACGGCTTTTATGGCGCAGGTTGTGGATTTCCCCCATTGTCCGGTGCAATTTAAGATGCCGCGTTTTTCAGTGGCTTGCAAGACTTGGCGCTGCTTTTCGTCGGGGGTAAAGTTGAGGACGGCTTCGGCCCAGGCGGCGGCGTCGGTGGCGTGTGCCGGGTCAGGGGTTAGGACGGAGTTGTTGCGGGATCGTTCGCGAGCGGCGCGCTTTGGACCTACCAAGGCGGTGCTTTGGCGAAAGCCCGTGGTCCGGTTGCAAAGCGGTGAGGTCCGGCTGGTGATGTTGACGTGGGTTCGCATCGTCCCGGGTTTTGTTTATGAGGCTTGCAGCAGGGTCAACGGGGTATTTCGTCCTGCGACGGCGGCTATTTCCGGTGTGTGCTTGGGTTCGTTTTGCAATTTCCTGTTTTTCGTTGCGGCGACGGGGCTGCGGCGGATCAGGACGACGCTTCGGACATGGGTGATGCGGCTGGCGTGGACCGCGGCTGGCGCTGCCGGTTCGGTGTCCTGGTCAACTGGCGCGACGCTGGGACTCTGGTTCGTGCCTGTGACGCTGATAGGGGTCGAGTTCGTTGTGGCGGGCTGACGGTTAAAGCGGTCACCCTGGAGATCGCGGAGGGTTTTGAAGGCAGCGGTGTAGGCTCGGCGGGCGGTGGAGCCGTAACGGAAGAGGAGGGCGGCGGTGGCTCGGATGTCGTCGTGGTTGCCGAGGAGGGTGAGGACGGCTCGGGCCTCGGGGGTGATCTCGGTGTAGTCTTCGTCTACCTCTGGCTGCTGGTGGAACATTTCGACTTCGAGGA
>DASQDN010000198.1:0-3171 GCA_035634155.1 Bryobacteraceae bacterium
TTCTCGTTCGGCATTCAGCGCTCGATATCGCAAAGCAGCACTCTCGACGTTTCTTATGTAGGCAGCCGCTCTTTGGGTTTGAGCAATGAAAAGCCGTTCAACATTCCTTCGGCCGAGTTCCGCCGCCAGTGCAACTTGCTCGAAGGCGGCAGCCCGGCATTCTGTGATCAGCAGGTTGCGAATCCCTTCCGCGGTATCGAAGCTTTCCGTGGAACCAACCACTTCAGCAACGCCACCATCCGGCGCTATGATTTGGCGCGGCCGTTCCCGCAGTTCAGCGGCGACCTGCTCGAGCAGGGCCGTGGCGATTCGAGGATCTGGTACAACTCGCTCCAGGTCAACTACAACATGCGCGTTGGACGCAGCCTCACCCTCCTCGGCAACTACACCTTCAGCAAGATGGTGGAGCGCTGGGGCTGGCTGGATCCGTTCAACAACGTTCCGCAGCAGGGTCTCTACTTCAGCGACCGGCCGCACTTCATCAAGTTCTCGACTGTCTACGAATTGCCGTTCGGCAAGGGTAAGGCTTTCGCGAACGGCGGCGGTTGGGTCGACAAGATCATCGGTGGATGGCAGGTTTCCACCTTCACCCAGATGTCTTCCGGCGAGCCGAACGACCTTCCCGGCAATGCCATCATGCTGAAGGATCCGCGCACTCCCGGCGGCGACTTCAAGGGCGCCGTGGATTGGAAGGAGCATCAGGTAAAGGGCTTCAATCCCTGCGTACTCCGTCAGGAGAACAATGGAAACGTTGCGCCTCAACCGTTCAGCCTCGCTCGTGGTTGCGGAACCGACCCCGCCAACTATGCGTGGCTGATGACTGCCGGCTACTCTCCGTCCCGGTACAATCCGAACCGCAGCGGCCAGATCCGCAAGCAGCGGATGTTCAACACGGACATCTCGCTGGCAAAGACCACCTACGTCACCGAGCGCTTGCGCCTGCAGTTCCGCGCCGAAGCGTTCAACGCCACCAACTACTACTTCTTCGGACGGAACGACGGCTTCAACACCGATCCGAATAACCCGAACTTCGGAACGATATTCCCGAACCAGGCTAACACCCAGAACGGGTATCCGAGACAGATTCAGCTCGCCATCAAGGCGATCTGGTAAACAAGCAGTAACCACCAACCAACCGGGCGGCCCGTTAACGCGGGTCGCCCGTTTCTTTTACGGTCATCCGCTGGTTCACCTTCACTCCCCTCAACACCTGCTTCAAACCACTCGGCCATTGAATGGTGACCGCATCCACCTGCGTCCTCTTCCCCAAACCGAAGTGCAGCACGTATGGATTCGTGGAGCCGAACCCTTCGCTCCCCTTCATCTCGCGCTGAAACGTGGCGTCGCCGGAGGCGACAACCACCGAGGCGCCGATCCCGAACCGGTTGCTCTTCACGCCTTCTAATTCCAGTTCCAGCCAGTTGTTCTGATTGCCCTTCAGATTGCGATAAAACGCGTTCTCCGCGTGGTCTCCCGAGTAATGCCCCCCGAGCTGCGCGTACAATTCCAGATCGCCATCGCGATCGATGTCGATGAAGCACACGCCATGCCCCTTCTTCCCTGGCTGCGATAGATTCAGCGGGCGAGTGACGTCGCGGAATGTGCCGTTCCCCTGGTTGTGAAAAAATCGGTTCGGCTCGATGCGGCTCAATTGCGGGTCGCCCGTGCCGAAGTAGAAGTCGACGTGCCCGTCGTTATCCAGATCGGCCACACCCGCGCCCATTGCGCCCATGGGATACCAAAGCCCTGCCTCCAACGTGACGTCCTCAAAGCCGCCGTCTTTCTTGTTACGGAACAGTCGCGTGGCGTCCGCATGCACCTTTGTTCGGTCTGACACACTAAACGTCTTCATCAAGCTGCCTACTACCGCGTCCCAGGGCGCCAGGCTCGTTACCAACAGGTCCGGCCAGGTGTCGTTGTTGTAATCCGTGAAGAATGCCACAAAGCCGTTGTGAAGCGGCTGGGCAGCGAGACCCGCCGAGCGCGTTACGTCCGTAAACTTCATCTTGCCGTCATTCCGGTACAACCGGTTAGGTGAGTTCACCAGGCCATTGAAGAAGATATCCAGGTCGCCGTCGCGGTCATAGTCACCCAGCGCCGCGCCGATCGCGCCGTATGTCGGCGGCTCTTTAATGCCCGCTGCAAGGGTGACATTTGCAAACGTGCCGTCCCCTTTGTTCCTATACACCTGAGGGATCGACCCGTCCTTCAACACGCCATTCGCAACCACCAGATCCAGAAAGCCGTCGTTGTCCAGATCGCCCCAGACCGACGCAAAACCCGACCCGGCATCGTCGGCGCCGCTGGACTTGGAAACATCGACAAACCTACCTTCAGTGTTGCGAAACAGCCGATTGCTCATGGGTCCGTTCCAGCCGTTGTAAGAAAGGTAAAGGTCCAGGCGGCCGTCATTATCGTAGTCCACCAAATTGAGGCTATACGCCGACGGAACCTTGCCCAGACCGAAAGCTTCCGTGGCCTCGCGAAACTTCGCGCCCTCGTTGCGATAAGCGCCCATGAAGGTACCGCTTCCCGCCAGCAGCAGGTCTTCCCGTCCGTCGTGATCAATGTCTCCGAAGGCGCACGTGCCGTTGCCGTCGTAGCGGTTCACGCCCATCTCTTTAGCAACATCCACGAAATCCAATGCCGCGGGCTTCGGCCCGGGATCCGCGAGAGGAAACTGCATACTCGCTGGTAGAGCGAATTCCTTCGCCCCGGACTGCTCGACCGCCGTATGCAAGAGCCACGCATCGATCGCGTTGGGCCGAGCCTCCATCGCGCGATAAAACGAGCGCGCCGCCTCCACATACTGCCCCAACCGGTAATAGCTCGCGCCCATCTCCCGTAAGATCTCCGAGCGTTGCGTGGCGCCGAGATTCCGGCTCAGCGCCAACTCGAAGTAGCGGATCGATTCCAGATAGTTGCGCCTCTTAGCCAGCGTCTTTCCCATCTGGTACAAGCCGGCCGTTTCTTCGCTGCTGAACGGGATGGTCATGTCGAGAACGCTATGCAGAAGTTCAATCGAACGATCGAGTCCGGTGAGCGGATCGTGCGGCACGCGATGTCCGGTCTCCGTGGTGAACCGTACTTCTCCCGAAAGCCAATCCGTCAGACCAATCAAATACTCGCTTGCCGACGGCTGAAGTTTAGCGACGCGCGCCGCTAACTCAA
>DASQDN010000199.1:0-5186 GCA_035634155.1 Bryobacteraceae bacterium
GCGTACGCCGGGATGGCGCCGCGACAGAGATCCTGACGAAGCAACCAGAGCAGACGGTGCGCGAACTTCTCGACCGGGACTGCAATCTTACCGGGCTGGAAGTTGTCAGTCAGGCTCTGGACGACGCATTCCTTGCTCTCATAGGACTGCAACAACAAGAGGTGATGCGATGAGCTACTTACTCGAAGCGAAGTATGAATGTTTGAAGCTGTTGCGGACGCCGGGCAGACTCGGTCCGCTGGTGTTGTTTCCGCTTGTCTTCTACGGATTCTTCGGCCTCGGCACGAAGCAGGGGACCGGCCAGGTACAGATGTCGACGTACCTGCTTGGGACCTACGGCGTTTTCGGTGTTATGGGCGCCGCCCTAATGGGCATTGGCGCCGGAGTCGCCGTGGAGCGCGGCCTCGGGTGGATGCAGGTGAAACGCGCGAGTCCCATGCCTTCCGGAGCCGACTTGCTGGCAAAGGTGCTGGCATCCACGCTGCTCGGGCTAACGATCGTTTCGCTGCTGCTAGCGATCGGTTTTGTTTGGGGCGGAGTTCGGCTCGACATCGCCGATACCGCGGCGCTGGTAGCTACGCTGGTGGCAGGCACGGTTCCGTTCTGCGCGCTTGGCCTTGCCATCGGCTATTTTGCGAGCGCCCAGTCGGTACATGCTGTGGTAAATCTGTTTTATCTGCCCATGGCGTTCTGTTCCGGATTATGGGTTCCTATCTCAATGCTTCCGGAGTTCCTCCGCGACATCGCGCCCGCGCTTCCGGCTTATCATCTGGCGCAGACCGCACTGTTGATCCTGCGCCAGCCTGCTGCTGGAAGTATCGGCGGGCATGTTGCGGCGTTGGCGGCGTTTACCGTGGTGTTCCTGGGGCTCGCCTGGTTGGGCCACTCGCTGGACGAATCGCGTTCCTAGCACTATGAGACTTTCGTTGCTGCCCAAGGACGTGGATCGCGGATGGCTGCCGTACTTATGGCTCGTCTATCTGGTCCTGTTCTGGATGCACCCCATCCTGACCAGCGGTCATCGAAATTGGGTAGCGACGACGCTAGCAACACTCGCGTTTCTGGTGCTGTACTTCTGGGGATACTGGCTCCGGGGCATCCGGAAGCTTTACGCTATCGCCGGGCTCGTGGCATTGGGCTGTATCTTGGCCTCGAGCAACACGGGGGCCTCCATCTTCTTCATCTACGCCGCTGGGTACGTGGGCGAACTCGGATCCCTCGCGTTGGCCTACCGAATGCTCGCCGGACTGGTAGGTGTGATTGGGATCGCTTCGTACTTTCTGCAGCCGCATCCGGGCTTTTGGATTCCGGCGAGCGCGTTCACAGTCATGGTGGGCCTGGTGGACATTCACTTCGCGCAGCGCCGTTTTGCGAATGCGCGGCTGCGGCTGGCTCACGACGAGATTGAGCGACTCGCCAAGATCGCCGAGCGAGAACGAATCGCTCGTGACCTGCATGACCTGCTCGGGCATACGCTTTCGGTCATTGTGTTGAAATCTGAGCTTGCGTCTAAGCTGGCGGAAAAGGACACCGCCCGCGCCGTTTCTGAGATTCGCGAGGTGGAGCGGATCTCTCGGGATGCGTTGGCGGAAGTAAGAGCGGCGGTGAAAGGCTATAGCTCGGTCAGCCTCTCGGCCGAAGCTCGCAACGCAGCCGATGTGTTGAAGACGGCGGGTGTGCAAGTAGAGACCAGCATCGAGCCTGTGCCGCTGGCCGCCGCGCAGGAAGGCGTTCTCGCGATGGCGTTGCGAGAAGCGGCGACAAACGTTGTGCGTCACGCGGGAGCCACGGCCTGCAGCGTGAAGCTGCGTCGCTCGGGCTCGGCTTGCGAGCTGGAAGTGCAGGACAACGGCGCCGGTGGGAATGCTCGCGAAGGTTGCGGGCTGTCCGGCATGAGGCAAAGGATTGAGGCGCTGGGCGGAACCATGGAAAGAGACGGGAGCCAGGGCACGCGCTTGTCCATACGACTCCCGTTATCGCAGCCATGAGTATTCGCGTCATTATTGCGGAGGACCAGGCGATGGTGCTTGGAGCGCTTGCCGCGCTGCTTGGCTCCGAGGACGACATCGACGTAGTGGCGCAGGCGCGCAACGGGATTGAGGCGCTCGATTGCGTGATGACTCTGAAGCCGCATGTTTTGCTGACGGACATCGAAATGCCCGAGATGACTGGCTTGGAGTTGGCGGCCGAGGTTAAACGCCGCCGCCTTCCGACGCGAGTCGTGATCCTGACCACCTTCGCTCGCGCGGGTTACCTCCGGCGTGCCTTGGAAGCGGGCGCGTCGGGGTACCTTTTGAAGGATGCGCCGTCTGCAACCCTGGCCGATGCGGTGAGGCGCGTGCATAGCGGCGCGCGTGCGATTGATCCCGAACTCTCCGCCGAAGCGTGGACCGACGAGGATCCGTTGACCGACCGCGAGCGCCAGGTGCTACGCATGGCCGGCGACGGCGCGGTAAGCGCGGACATTGCGGCGAAGCTGAACTTATCCGAAGGAACGGTGCGGAATTATCTGTCCGAGGCGATCAGCAAGCTCGGCGCGGCGAACCGCACCGAGGCTGCTCGGATTGCGAGGCATAAAGGTTGGTTGTAAGCTAGGGGCGACTGACAGCCTGCAGCTTCTTGGCTACCGCTTCGGATATCGCGACTACAGTGCCGTGTCGGTGATCGGCGGGAAAGGACACCTTTTCCGGCGTGAACTTTTTCCAGTCGCTTGTGCGGAGCGCATCGTATTTGCGCTCACGGTATCGATCGAAGTAGATCAGCCAGTCGTTGCCGATCTTCACTGCCGACGGGCCTTCTACCCAGGCGTCGGAGAACGTCTCGGTGACATCTTTCCATGGCCCGGCAGGTGAGTCGGCAAAGGCGAGGCGCAGATTCTTCTTCTCCGGATTGCGGCGTTCATCCTTGAATATCATGATGTAACGATTCCCATCCTTCACCACAGTGGAATCGATGCAGTTGAATCCGGGGTCGAACCAGACGCGCGGTGGCGAGAAGCTCTTCCAGTCCTTCGTGGTCATGGCATACACGCGATGGTTGTAGCCCGAGTCACCTGTGGTCTCGCCGGTCGGGAAGCGTCCGGGAATGGTTGTAGACCAGAAGATGACCCACTCGCCCTTCTTGTCGTCCCAAGCGGCCTCGGGCGCCCACGCGTTGCGCGCTTCCGGCTCCTTCGGCAGGATTGGAATCTCTTCCTGGGCGGACCATTCGATCAGGTCCTTGGAGGTCGCATGGCCAATCTTCAGCGTCCCTCCGGTTTCCTTCCGCGTCCAGCCCCACGTCCACAGCAGGTGCCATGTGCCGTCCTTTCCTTGCGCAAGGAACGGGTCGCGCCTCTGCATCCCGGGCTGTCCTGGCTTAATCCATGGCTGGTTGTTGTTCAGAGGCGTCCATTCACGGCCGTCCTGGCTCAGCGCGAGATACGTGCCTGTTTCACCATTCTTGCGGAAAGAAGTGAAAAGATACCAGTCGGCGGCAAAAACAACGGGTGCGCACACCAGCGCCAATAAGAGGCGAAACATCTATGCGAGGATCTCCTTCACCACCTGTGCCTTCTCCACGCCTGTGAGTTTCTGATCCAGCCCTTGGTACTTATACGAGAAGCGATCATGATCGATGCCGAACAGGTGCAGGATCGTGGCTTGGAAGTCGCGGACATGCACAGGGTCACTGACGATGTTATACGAGAATTCATCCGTCTCGCCATGAGTGACGCCGTGCTTCAGGCCTCCGCCCGCCATCCAAAGACTGAAGCAGCGCGGATGGTGATCGCGACCATAATCGGTGGGCGTGAGCTTGCCTTGCGAGTAGATCGTGCGCCCGAACTCGCCTCCAAACACCACCAGCGTGTCGTCCAACATGCCGCGCTGCTTTAGATCCTGTACCAGGGCGTAGCAGGCTTGGTCTACGTCTTTGCACTGGCTGGGAAGAACCGAAGGCAGATCGCCGTGCACATCCCACCCGCGCTGATACACCTGGATGAAGCGGACGCCGCGCTCGGCAAGCCGCCTCGCCGTGAGGCATGTGTTCGCGAACGTACCGCCTTTGCGCGCGTCCTCGCCGTAAAGAGCAAATGTGCTGCCGGGCTCTTTCGACAGATCCGTCAGATCAGGCACGGACGACTGCATTCGGAACGCCATCTCATATTGAGAGATGCGAGCCAAGGTCTCGGGATCACCCATCTTGGCGGACTGCACGCGATTCAGTTCGGAAAGGCCGTCAAGCATCCTGCGCCGCACGCTGGTGGGCACGCCATCCGGATTGTTGATGAAGAGCACCGGATCGCCGCCGGATCGTAGCGCGACTCCCGCGTGCTGCGCGGACATAAATCCGGCGCTCCACAACCGTGCGGAGATCGCCTGCACATTCGCCTTGGGATGAGAGTGCGATGCGTTTAACACCACGAACGTGGGCAAATCCTGGTTCATGCTCCCTAGGCCGTATGCGAGCCACGCGCCCAGACACGGCTTGCCCGCAATCATGTTACCCGTCTGCATAAACGTGATGGCGGGTTCATGGTTGATAGCTTCGGTGTGCATCGAGCGGATGATGGTGAGGTCGTCGGCCATCTTCGCCGTGTGCGGAAGCAACTCGGAGAGCCATGCGCCTGATTTCCCGTGCTGCGCGAATTTGAAGATCGATGGCGCGATAGGGAAGCGGCTCTGGCCCGAAGTCATCGTTGTAAGGCGCTGGCCTTGACGGATGGAATCAGGAAGATCCTTGTCGTACCAATCGCGCATCTTCGGCTTGTAGTCGAACAGGTCGATCTGCGGTGGGGCGCCCACCAGATGAAGGTAGATGGCTCGCTTGACCTTGGGCGCGAAGTGCGGCAGACCCGCGCCCTCGGCAAACATGCTGGCCAGAGCGGCGGCTCCAAGTCCACGCCCGCCCCGCGCGAAGAATTGGCGGCGCGTCTCGGTGCAGACTGCTTCGTCTTCCGGGTGCAGCATCATTTGTTCAATACCTCATCCAGATTCAGCACCTGGTTGGCGAGCATCGTCATTGCCGCCAGCTCAGTCGGGTCCACATTTGGGTTCGTTTCGTATTCGCCGACCCGGATCAGCTTCTTCGCGTCCGCTGGATTTGAGTCGTAGTGCTTCATGAAGTCGCGGTATGAAGCCATGTCGATGGCTCGCTCTTTCAGATCGAAGCGGCGGGCCAACGCGCGCGTGGTCAGGTAATCGACC
>DASQDN010000200.1:0-8090 GCA_035634155.1 Bryobacteraceae bacterium
GGCACCCCGACTACAACGCTGCGAGGCCGCACGGCAGCCTTGCTTACCCAATTTCAAACGAGTTCGCAGAACAGTGGCAACGCCCTTTGTCCTCAAACTCATCCGTACTGCAGGCAGAACCGCCTGTCAAGGCTTCCTTGACACCGCTCACGCGCGGCCTTGACAGACGAACCAGCCTGCAGAGGAAACCACTGATGAGGATGAAGGGCTATCCCGCCAAAGGGACCGACGTGTTAGATTTCTAAAGTCGTTGTGGACCGACACAAGGGGGCAGGTCAATCAACGCGCCGAACTGCCTTGGCATGACGCACGATCAGCTGCTCGCCGTTCGGCGTGATCCGGGCAGGACATTCAGGCCAGATCGCCTAATCGCACGCAACCATTGCTCCAACATGCTTCGGAAACGACGCGGTCGCGAATATTCCACGGTCCCAAGCTGCCCGGCTAGACGGAAATCCCCAAAGATCGGAATGGTCTCGGTTGCTGTGGCCTTGAAGCATCTGTACGTCAGCCACATGTAAAGGTCGAGCACGGCAGGGGAGCCGGACAATAACTTCACCGCTTCGAGATCGTTGGGTAGCGGATGCGAACTCACCTCGTTGTAGAACTCGTCACTGAGCACTACGACGTTCTCGAATTTCGATGACAGCACGGGGTGATCCGCCGCACGGCTGTACCATATTTGAGCTTCGCTCATGAAGTTGAAGCGAGAGCGCTGAATCACCTTGAATCGGGACGTGTCAGTGTCGGTACCGAAAAAGATCGTGGCGCCGAAGACACATTCAAACGCTGCAACCAGCCGACGGTACTCCTTTCCGCCGGTGTGCATGCCGAAGCTTTCCAACATTTCGGCGGCAGTTCGAAACCGAACAGTCTGACTTTTCTGCTGCACAGCTAGAGTCGCCAGGAAGATCGGCACCAGGCGATCTTGGCCGAAGGGTACCCCGAATTCGGGATGACCGGTGATCTGAAGCACGAACCGGCCGTTGCGCCGCTCGTACAGGAGCTGGTCAGGGGGGAGGCGGCGCACGGGCAGGCCGCATAACACGAACGGTCGCGAACTGAATGCTAGCGCTTGAGCACCTTGCTCCCGCTTCAAACGTACTATTTCAATCGCCTCAGCTTGGCGGAGTTTCTGTCGCGACAGGCGAATGCCGCCACCGCAACTTCTTTGTAAAATGGTTCCGGCATGTTCCAAACAGGCACCGTCGCAGCCCGGTTTTGCCGAGCGGTTCCAGTGACTGTGGTCAAACTTTGCAGTGCGGACGGCGTTACTGCGATTACTGAGTTAACGTCGGCCCGGAAAAAAACGTATGAACTCAGTGCGTGTCGGTGGTCAGGATTGCGCGCCAGGAACGCTGAAGCCTTGTATTTGCAATCGACACACATTCTTCCAAGCTGTTGGTTGCGGGTTCGATCCCCGTCTCCCGCTCCATGGTTTCAACAACTTAGGCCGTCTACGACGCGTCCGCGTTCCTTCTTAAGTCAGTAAAGCGAGTTTCGACTCATCGCAAGTTGTTGAATCGCAAAGCTCCTGCGCGAATGAGTGACAGCCCTGAACGTTGTGGCTCAAACGCTCGCCGGAGGATTTAGCGCGCAGTTGCGCCGCGGAGGCATTGCGTTGAAGCTGCGTATTGACGCTTGGGCGATGCCCGTGACGATGTCCCACCGGGGTCCGCATGGCAACGCTCTATGCCACGCCGAGCTCGAGGCCGTCTCTGAGGAGGACAGCGTCGGTGTCATCCAGGCATAGCCTGAGGGAAGCTCGTCTTTGCTTCAGATCGGCGCGCTCGTTCACCACGGCAGTCCTCGACTTTCCCGTATAGACCCTGCGTACTTGAAGCTCCACTGGCGGGGAAAGATTTCTCTATCTGAGCATCATGAGCAGACGACCGTCGAACCGCGAATTCCTGCATTCGTTCGCGATTGGGTTCATCGAACCGCAGCTGAACGTGTGGAAGGTTGGCGGTATGTTGGAAGACCAGCCGGATTATTCAAACTCGAGCTTCAGCTGCGGGCCATCCCGCTTGACCGTTCCAAGCAACCGCGCCTTCGATGGGAACTCGAGTGCTTCCGACCCACCTCGACGATGATGAGGTCCTAGAGATTCATCCATCCGTTAGGGCTTCGCACTTTGACCGTCGGCGGGCATGAGTTCGCGGGTGGGGCGCGGAGACCTCGCGGTAGTCAACGCGGTTCACGCTTCTTTGGGAGCGAGAAGGCCCCAACGTGACTCCATTCGACCCGACGGCGTGAAAGTCCTTGCAGTCCCACGACGCGATCCTCGTTCCATCTTCAGCGTCGGTTGTGAATGTCCACTGATCTAAAGGGCGTGCTGGGTTGGACCACCGCTCAAGCGCTTGCTTCAGGTTCGACGCAGTCAGTAGGCGTCGTTCTCCGATCCAGACACCATCTCGGGATAAGTATGGCCCAGATGTAACTCCGCAGTTGCGGGCACTATGACCGCGCCTCGACAGAGTGTCGAATATTGGTCCGACGAAACACTGGCTTGGAGCAGCCGGCCGTTGGCGCTCAACAACTTAGCAGTGGTTTTCGCTTTGCTCTTTTACGTACCGAGAATGCTGAGCCCTGAATGGCAACTCGAAATAACGTCTGAGCGGCACACTCGGCGTGAACGCAGAAAATCATCAGCAGTCCAAGAACGATCGGCATCGTGACTGGCGTGCTGCGAGGGCCTGCCAATGGAATTCTCATATGTTCTGTCGGACAGGATTTAACGTCACCTCAAATTTTTGGGCGGACTCCGTGTGGATGGGAGAAATGAAAAAGCTATTTGTGATTCTCGCTTTTGGTGGTCTCGGCGTCTCCCCCCTTCTAATCTCGCAGGAGAAGGGATCGAGTGCATTCTCTCCTTACGTCGACGCCGATGGGGCAATTCGGCGACCAAAGGATTACCGCGATAAATGGACTCATCTGGGTACTTACATGGTCCTGAATGAGTCCGAGGCCGGGCACGGTCTTCACGATGTTTACACCGAACGGTCGACTCTCCAGGCCTATAAACAAACAGGGGAGTGGCCGGATGGCGCCACCATCGTGAAAGAGGTGCGCCACACACGCGGCGCCCAGATGACCACGGGCAATGCTCACTGGGGCACCGACATGAACGTTTGGTTCGTGATGGTGAAGGACCGTAAGGCGCGCTATCCGAAGAACCCTATCTGGGGGGAAGGTTGGGGATGGGCGCTCTTTAAGGGCAGCGATCCGGACAAGCAGGTGGCGACTGATTACAAGACCGACTGTCTGACCTGCCACGTTCCCGCCAAGAATACTGACTGGGTATATGTCGAGGGTTATCCGTTGCTCCGCGACAAACCTTTCACAGGTTCTTCGAGTGCACCCGCAAGCGCCACGAGCAGCTCTCCGATTGCAATGGAGCAGGGAACCGGCGCAAGTTCACCTCAGAGGGGGGCTCAATTGTTCACTTCCAACTGTAAGTTTTGCCATAACACCGATTCCAAAGAGCGGAAGGCCGGGCCGGGATTCGCGGGAGTCGGTGCAGGAAAGCTCCCGAGCGGCAAAGATGCTTCGCCAGATAACATTTCGCGGAAGATTGCCGAAGGGGGAAACGGCATGCCCCCATTCGGAGACAAGCTGAGCAGCGGCGAGATAACGGATCTCGTCGCGTACTTGAAGACGCTGTAAACACTTAATCCCTGGTCGCCGATTACCAGGGCAACTCTTGCAAAGCAGGTTAAAAAACACGTTTAAGGAGATGCTGTCATGAAACAGAGAACGTTCGCGTTTTTCGGAATTGGCCTGGCCGTAGCGGCCGGGCTACTACTCACACTCAACACGACGCCCGCTGCAGCGCAGGCTCAACCCTCCCGGGCCATCTTTGACTCTGCAGGCAAGATGCGATTGGAAGCGATTGCGGGGTTCCGCAAGTGGGTTTTTGTTGGCGCTCCTGTGACGCCCAACGGCCTCAACAATGGAAAGGCTAGCTTTCCCGAGTTCCATAACGTTTACATCGAAGAAAAGAATGTGGACGCATATGTGAAGACGGGATCGTTTCCCGAAGGAACCATCATCGTGAAAGAACTGGCGCGTCTGCTCAATCCAACATTTCCAGACGGTTCCCGTCAAGAACCGTCCGGGCGCGGGTTCTTCACCGGAGCCGTCAACGGCATCGACGCGATGGTGAAAGATAGCAAAAGATTCGCCAAGACCAACGGCTGGGGTTTTTTCACCTTTGGGCATCACGAATTGCCGTATGAGCAGACTGCCGCGGAATCATCCGTGGACGAATGTGCGGGATGCCACATAGCCAATGTCGCAAAGACGGACATGACTTGGGTTCAGTTCTATCCGCTACTTCGCGACAAAATCGGGTATTAGTCAGGACGAAATACGACAAACGAAAAGGAGCCGTCGTCGTGACAAAGAAGATGTTAGCCACCATTTCCGGAACTGCGTTGGCCGCGGCGGGATCGATATTACTTCTAGTTAGCGCGAAACCCCTTGCAGCGCAGGATCGATCCTCCATTGCGGTGTCTGGTTCTACCGGCAAGACCGGACATCTCTACATGCAGACCAACGAGATCCAGAACCGCATCATGCATTTCGGTCGCAAAGCGGATGGAAAACTCGAGCTGCTCGAAACTGTACCGACCGGCGGCGCCGGCTCGGGTGTATTCAAGCCGGTTAGCGGTCAGGAGAGTGCGCCCAATGCATTCGAGGGAGCCGGCAGCGTGATCCTGGCTGAGTCGAACACTTTGCTCTTCGCGACGAATGGCGGTGACAACAGCGTCACCAGCTTCCGAGTGGATTCGGACGGCAAGCTGACTCTGCTTGACCGACAGTCAACCGGCGAGGCCGTGACCGGGCGCAGCGGAACGGCCAAGTCGCTCGCCTATCGCCCCCAGAGTCGAACTTTGTATGTGCTCCATACCTTTGGCCCCAACCACCTGCGCGCATATACGGTGGCCCGGGACGGCAAGCTGAAGCTGCGCTCCGAAAGATCTACGATCAACACGGCGGCAAAGCTGGATCGGGTTTCAACACAGGCCGTTCTTTCCCCTGACGGCCGGTTCCTGCTGGTCGACGTACTCTTCGACGAACGCCCGGCAGCCAATCCGGATGGTTCGCCGAAGCTTGTAGTCACAAACGCCCCTGATCCAGACGGGCTCGTAATCTTCCCGGTGCTTGACGACGGCACCCTCGGCAAAGCTTCGTTCGCCGATGCGGGCGGCGGAGGGCCATTCTACATCGCGTTCCTCCACCGGAGTCGGGATACTTTTCTGAACGGTGTCGCGGTGGGCGACGGGGTGCTCATGACCCGTATCGATCACAAGGGGCGCACTACGAACGGCCCGTTGGTCCCGATCGACACCTCGCCCGGGAAGCCATCGGAGCTGTGCTGGCTCCAAGTGACCTCTGACAATTCCTTGGTCCTCGCGACAAACTTCGGCTACGGGACAATATCGACGTACCGTCTCGCGGACGGCCGATTGAGCCTCCTTCAGGATCCGGCTAATGTGGCGATTCCGGGTGACGGTACCTTCCGCGCCGTGAATGGGCTCGTCAGCAGCGGTCCGAGCGACAGCTGGTTAACACCCGACGACCGATACTTCTACCAGATCTTTGGAAATGCCTCAGTGCTCGTCGGCTACAGCCTCGATAAGGCGAGCGGAAAGCTCACGGAGATCGGTCGAAACTCAATTCCGTACAACAGCCCGCAGGGTTTGGCCGGTTTTTGATGTTTTTATTGGCCCCGCTCATGGGAGTTGGAAGGAGCAACATATGAGTGACCTGAAAGACTTCGTTATCGCTGCCCACGGCGGGCTAGACCGGTGGGAGCGACTTTCCGAAGTCCGGCTACATTTGGTCGTCGGCGGCCAACTCTGGCCATTGAAGAAGCAGGACGGAATCATCAGCGACAGCATGGTGGTGGTGGACCTGCATCGACAGTGCGCCAGCCACTATGAATTCGCGCATTACGGGCTTCGCACCTCGTTTACGGCGGATCGCGTAGCGATTGAGACCACGAGTGGGCAGTTGGTCGCGGAGCGAGCCAACCCCAGGGCCGCGTTCCGCGGTCACGTCCAGGACACGCCGTGGGACTGGCTGCACCTCGCGTACTTTGCGGGGTACGCCATCTCTAACTACTTGACCACTCCGTTTTCTTTTGTGGAGCCCGGATATGTAACGGAGGAACTCGAACCTTGGCACGAAGAGAGCCAGAGTTGGCGTCGACTCAAGGTGACGTTCCCCGCACACATCGCCACGCATTGCGCGGAACAGGTCTTCTACTTCGACTCCGACGGGCTGCTGCGTCGTCACGACTACACCCCCGAGGTCATCGGAGCAGGGCCCTTTGCGCACTCAGGCGCACACTACACATCGGAGTACCAGCAGTTCGACGGAATTATGGTGCCGACGCGGCGCCGTGTCTATCCGGTCGATGCCAACGGCACCGTGGCACAACAGCCATACATTGTGACCCTAGACATCGACCGCATCACGTTCACCTGACTCCAGCTGACTCTTGTCGTCGCACGCGAAGGTAATCCGTTCCGCCTCATTGCGGGTTGACTTGCGTCTTTGGCCTTACTGACGGGCGCGCGGGAGTTGCGAATGTGTCAGTTGACCGATCGCAGGCAGTGGCGAAGGCGTGAGGCAGAGTTCTCACACAGATGTTCGCAATAAGCACCTGAACCGAAGGACGTAACTCCAGCCTAGCTGTTTTACTGTTCGCACTGTTAATGCATGAAGAAGGCCAAAGCAAACACAGGAGAGCACGATCTTGCATGCTATCCACGTCAGCTCTGGTCGAAATGTGACCGTTCCGCTCATTAAGTGCAAGTTCACGGGGTCGGGCCGCCCATGAACGATCAACACGCGCACGCAATAGGGTGGTGATTCCAGCACGTCCGTGCGTTGTCGCTCGATAGCTTTGATCCGATGATCTGTCGTTTGACTTGGCCGCTGCTCCACGGCGCACAGTTGCCGCTGGAGCGGCGGCAAGGTCTTTCTTCAGCCCAAATCCGCACCGGACGAGTAGAGCAAGACCCGAGTGCTTCGGTCCAGATCCAATGCAACATGCGGGCGGAGTCGCCCTTTAAGAGCGCTTCACGAGAATGTTGTGCGAGCAGCCTCATCAAGCCGAGTGTAAGGCAATGCTGATGAGCTGGGACAACATCGGCTGCTGTTCTTCGGAGAGAATGTCGGGTAGTTTGCATGCAAGAATGGCCGCATGCTGCGGTGCGACTACTCCGTGTGCGCACAGTTCGCGATGCACTAGGGTGGTAGGACTTTGAGCTTTGGCAACATCCGGGGCCCAATGCGCGAGACAGCCGGGCCAAAAAAGTGGAGAACTTACACGACTTTGACCGCGATTGCAGCTTCAGCACTGTTGACAGCCATTCGCGGGTAGTCGACGTAACCACGCGGGCCGCCAATGTAGAACGTGGAAGGATCGGGTGCGTTCAGGGGCGCTCCAGCCGCGAACCTCTCCACGAGGTCTGGGTTCGCGATGAACGATACGCCAAATGAAACTGCATCCGCGGCGCCGCGCAAAATCGTGGAGGCAGCCGAGTCTGCGGTGTGTCCGCCGTTGGCGATGAGGGCGCCAGCAAATCCCTTCTTCAGATTGGCGGTTAGGCATCTGTTCGCGTTGGGTGTCACCGGCTCGACAATATGAAGGTATGAGAGCGAGAGGGGCGCGATTGCTTTCGCGGCAAGCGAAAACGTTTCTTCGGGGTGCGAATCGGCAATGTCGTTGGACGTGTTAAACGGCGAAAGTCGAACTCCGACGCGTCCTGGTCCCCACACTTCTGCGATGGCCTGAGCCACCTCGATCGTGAGTCGCACGCGGTTTAGGACAGGCCCTCCGTAATCATCGTGGCGGAGATTTGTCTTATCGCGAAGGAACTCGTCGAGCAGGTACCCGTTGGCAGCATGGACCTCGATGCCGTCGAAGCGAGCCTCCACCGCCAGTTTCGCAGCACGGCGGAACTGCTCCACAATGCCGGCGATCTCATCCCCGTCCAGAGCACGCGGGGTGACGAACGGCCGCTTGCCGCGTCGAGTAAACGCATGACCATCGGCTCGCACAGCTGACGGGGCAA
>DASQDN010000201.1:0-10765 GCA_035634155.1 Bryobacteraceae bacterium
AATATGTACATGGACGAGGATCGAGGGTGTGACGGCGGCTTGGACTAAGCCGGCCGTCGCCAGGAGGAACTTGCGTCGAGGCCAAGATGGATGAAAAGGATAATAGCTTAGCACCTGAGAGTTAGCGGTTCATGTTCCGGCGGAATACCTCGAGTAAGCGGTGAGCGCGGCCGGAGTTTTTTCGGAAGGCGTCAGAATCGAGGTGCTCGTTCATAAATTCGCTGTAGCCGGGAAGGTCGCGGAGTGCTGGATCGTTCAGGTTCTGAAACGCCATTCTCCATTCCGGAAACTCCCGTTGTTCAATCTGCCGCTCGAGGAGCCGAATCACTCCTCGATGCCGATCGTCGGCTGAAATGATGTCGAACAGTTGCCGCACGGCTTCGTCGGGTCCTTCCAGTACCTGAATGAAGCTCCCGTCTTTGTACAGCAGCATTCCGGTCAAACCGTGCCGCTCGTTGTTCTCCCGGCTGCGGCTCAGCAGATTTACGAGCTCGGATTCTGTGAATTCGCGCGTAGCTGAACTGACGTAGGTTAAGGACAACATTGACGTCGCTTCTATCTTATCGTCGGAGAGCACGTGCGTTCGCACGTTTATATTTGAAACGCGGCGAAACGAATCAAAAGCGCCAGGCAGTGCAACGGAACGGCATTCGCCGTGTTCGCCCGTTGCTTCCAGAGTGAGGCCGACACTTCCTACGTAAGATAGACCGGATGAGATAATCCGCCCATGCGGACGGCAGTTGTTTTTATGGCAGCGTGGCAGGCGCTGGTTGGCAGTGAGAATTGGCCGCAGTTTCGGGGACCGGACGGAACCGGGCATTCCGATGCTCAGGGGCTTCCGCTCCGATGGAGCGAGACCGAGAACGTGGTTTGGAAGACCGCGATTCGTGGTCGCGCGTGGTCATCACCGGTTGTGTATGGAAAGCAAATCTGGCTTTCTTCTGCGAGTGAGGATGGGCGCGAACTGTATGTGATCTGCATCGATCGCGACTCGGGGAAGGTGATCCGCGATTGGAAGCTATTCGATGTGGCGCGTCCGCAGTATGTGCATCCTTTCAATACTCATGCGTCTCCGACGCCGGTGATTGAGAACGGCCGTATTTACGTGACGTTCGGGGCCGCAGGGACCGCTTGTATCGACACTAAGACGTTTCGCGTCGTGTGGGAACGGCGGGACATCGAGTGCAATCATTATCGCGGCGCGGGCTCTTCACCGATCCTCTTTGGTGACCTGCTGTTGATGCATTTTGATGGGAGCGACCGGCAGTTTGTGATCGCGCTGGATAAGCGGACGGGCCGCACGATTTGGCAAACAAATCGCTCGATTGATTTCCAAGACCTGGATAAAAACGGCAAGCCAGCGGCGGAAGGCGACATGCGGAAGGCATTTGCGACTCCGCACGTGGCTCGGATCGGCGGGCGGTGGGAGTTGATCAGTCTTGGCGCCAAGGCGGCGTACGGTTACGACCCGTTCACGGGCAAAGAGTTGTGGCGCGTGGAAGAGCGGGGGCAGCACTCGGCCAGCACCCGACCCGTCATCGGTCACGGGATGATCTACTATCCGACTGGTTTTACGCCAGGGCAACTGTTTGCGGTACGCACGGGCGGCAACGGACTGATTACCGACACGCATGTGTCGTGGAGGATGAAGCGGGGCGTTTCCAACAAGCCGTCGATTCTGTTGGTGAACGATTCCATTTACATGGTCAGCGACACAGGCATTGTGAGTTGCGTGGATGCGAAGACGGGCGATGTTGTGTGGCAGAAGCGGATCGGGGGCGGTGAGTATTCGGCTTCCCCGGTGTACGCCGACGGACGGCTTTGGTTCTTCAGCGAAGACGGTGTGGTCACGGTGTTGAAACCTGGTGGCGTGTTCGAGCAGGTTGCGGAGAACCGGCTGGGCGATGGCTTTCTCGCTTCACCGGCGATAGCGGGGAGGGCGTTTTTCCTGCGCACTCGAACGCACCTCTACAGGATTGAGGCAAAAGGCGCAGCAGGGGCCGTTAAGCGGTAAAGTGCAACCGCCCCAGGGATGGTGATAGGATTTCCCATCAGCGACCTTTCGCTTAGGGGAGACTATGCGTTCCTTGTTTGAACGGGCTTGGCCGACGGTGGTTATCACCGCCTTACTCGCCTCCGCTTCGCTGTATGCTCAAACCTTCGGCACCGTCACGGGAGAGGTCAAAGATTCCTCCGGCGCTGCCATTGCCGGCGCGAACATTACGGTTCGAAACACGGCAACCAACGGCACGCGCGTCGCCAGCACGAATGAAGAGGGTGTTTACAGCATCCCAGCTCTGAACCCCGGCGTGTATGACGTGCAGGTGGAAAAGTCCGGGTTCAAATCGTCTACACGAACCAACGTTGAATTGCAGGTGCAGCAAACCGCTCGCATCGACTTTGAAATGCAAGTCGGACAGGTGAGCGAGTCCATCGAGGTGAGCGCGTCGGCCGCGCTGCTAACCACCGAGAACGCCACTACGGGCGCGGTGATCGAGCAGAAGCGGATCACGGATCTGCCGTTGAATGGCCGCAATTTTCTGAGCCTGGTGGCGCTGAGTCCGAACGTGACGTTTGGCTTCGCTCCGGCAGCCCAGATTTCCGCGCGCCAGGGCGGAACGCGGGGTGATCTCACGATGTCCATTGCCGGCTCGCGGGCGACCTGGAGCAACTATACGCTCGACGGAATTACGAACACTGACATCAATTTCAATCTGTACATCGTGCTTCCGTCAGTGGAAGCCCTGCAGGAGTTCAAAGTGCAGACCGGTGTGTACCCAGCCGAATTCGGACGGGCGACGGGTCAGATCAACGTATCCACCCGGGGTGGGTCGAACGATTACCACGGGTCGTTCTTTGAGTTTCTCCGTAATGACAAGTTGGATGCCCGGCCGTACTTCTTCAAAGACCCGGAGAGCCCCAACCAGACGGCTCCGACGAAGCAGCCGTATCGACAGAATCAATATGGATTCACGCTGGCGGGTCCGGTGCAAATCCCGAAGTTGTTCAACGGCCGCAACCGGATGTTCTTCATGACGAATTATGAGGGCTTCAAGTCACGCCGAACGACGCCGCAGTTCTTCACGACGATGACGCCGGAGATGCGGCGGGGCGACTTCTCGGCTGTGCCGACGCCTTTGCAGGATCCTTTGACTCGCGTGCGCACGCAGAATCCGGACGGCACGTTTACGATCACCTCGCAAGCGTTTCCGAATAATCAGATTCCGGCGAATCGCTTCAATCCGGGGTCGGTTTACCTGCTCGAGAATTTTGCGCCGCTGCCGAATATACAGCAGAGCGGGCTGCCTAACCGGAACTATCAATGGGTGCAGAAGATTCCGGTGGACAAGGATCAGTTCACGGGCCGCATCGATTTCAACGAAAACTCGGGATCGCAATGGTTTGGCCGCTATAGCTGGACCGACGAGACGACATTGACTCCGGGCGTGCAACTGAATGGGACGGCGTTGTATACGCGGGCGAGCCAGTGGGTGCTTGCCAACACGCGCGTGTTCTCGTCCTCGAAGGTGAATGAGTTCCGGGCGGGATACAACTCGATGTTCAACAACATCACGCAGGAACTCGCGAACATTGAAAATCCAAACGAGAAGATCGGCACGGCGGTCAAGGTTCCGGATCCGAACTCCTGGGGGCTTCCGAATATCAGCCTGACGGGAAGCACGCTGAGCGGTTTCGGCAATGATGCAAATGGGCCGTTTACCATTGACAACAAGATTTATCAATTGGTCGATAACTTCTCATGGATTGCAGGCAAGCACTCGATCCGATTCGGTGGAGAGTGGCGTTACAACCAATTTGCGCAGGTGGGGAATGAATTCGCGCGCGGGCGGTTTACCACCAACGGCAGCTTCACAGGGAACGCGAATACACTGACGGGCGGGTATAACGGGGCAGACTTCCTGCTCGGCTACTTCAGCACCATTGAGAGCGCCGTGGCGTTGGCGCGCAGCGACTTCCGCAATAACGAGTTCGGCGTTTACATCGATGACACGTACAAGGTGGCACCGCGGTTGACGATGAACATCGGCCTGCGATGGGAGTTGTACCAGCCGTTGAAAGACAATCTCGGTTTGCAGCCGAACTTCCAACTGCGGCAAGCGCTGCCGTCATATGCGAATGAGCCGGACCCGAACAAGCATCCAGTAATGGTTCGGACGGGCACGGGCGACTTTTATGAGGACCTTGCTTTCCGCTTTACAGGTCCCGTGCAACTTGCTCGCGATGGTCGCTTGGGCGATCGCATGGTGAAGACGGACTACAATAACTTCGCTCCCCGGCTCGGTATTGCGTATAGCCCGTCGGCGCAGTGGTCGTTCCGGAGCGGCTTCGGTGTTTTCTTTTCGCAGGAAAGCAAGAACTCCATCTTCGATCTGAATCGCGCGACCGGCGGCCGAGCCAATCCGGTAATCGATGTTCAGGGTGTGCCGTCGTTGACGTATCAGAACTTCATTGATGCCGCGCAACTGCCGGTGCGGTTTGCTCCGGGACTGACGTGGGCGGTGGATACAAATCTGGCGACGACGTATACGATGCAGTACCTGTTCAACGTGCAAAGAACGCTCGGGAGCAACTCGACGCTGGAAGTCGGCTATACGGGCAACCAGAGCCGCAAGGTGCTTTATATAGCTAACGCGAACGCTCCAATCCCGGGCATCACGCCGTTCGATACGCGGGAACCCTATCCGGAATGGCACGGCATTCAATACCTGGCAGGGGACGGAATCGCTAACTACAACGCGCTTGCGGGCAAATTAACGCAGCGCTTCGGCACGAGCTTGACCACGATGTTCAGCTACACGTGGTCTAAAGCGCTGGATGAGAACAGCGCGATCCGCGGGACGGGGTCCGACTTCACGCTGATGAACCAACGATGCCGCTCGTGCGATTACGGTCCTGCGGGGTACAACATTCCGCACCGGTTCGTTACCTCGGCGGTGGTGGCGCTACCGTTCGGAAAGGGTCGGCGTTTCCTCGATCGCGGCGGGGTCCTGAATCAGGTGATCGGCGGCTGGCAATTGACGACCATCACCACAATTCAGAGCGGTGGTCCGGTCAATCCCGAGTCGTGGGACGCGGCGGGTATGGGCGCAGGCTTCCCGCATTCGAATCGCTTGAATTGTGTCGCCGGCGTGAATCCTGTTGCTGAGAATCCGACACCCGATCGCTACTTCGTTCGGGAGGCGTTTACGAACGTGACGGCAGGGAACTTCGGCAACTGCGGCCGGAATAGCCTTTCGGCGCCTTCGACCTGGAATGTGGATGCGTCGGCAATGAAGGATTTCCGGTTCAATGAGCAGCATGCGCTTCAGTTCCGGATGGAGATGTTCAATGCTCCGAACCATCCTGCCTGGGGGCGGCCGTCGGCGAACTGGGGCTCGCAGGGCGCGAATCCGAACGCCGCGTTTGGTCGGATTCGGAGCACGAGTCAGTTGCGACAGATTCAGTTTGCGTTGAAGTATTATTTCTAACGCCCGCTGAGTTTGTTTGATTCTTTGGCCGCAGGCGTGGCGCTGTTGTACCTCGCTTGCGGCCAATCGCATTTGGTGATGTATGCGCGCGCTTCGCTGGTATTGGTGAAATGGGGCACACAAACTAGCGCAGCAGTTTACACGACCACGCGTGAGACTTCAGCCGTGCAGCCCGAAAATCTGGATGCAGCGGCGACCGTAGCCTTGGCACCCATACAACGTGGCTCTACACGAGTGTGGTCTGTTGTACGCAGGTGCTGCATGAACGTGATGAGGTCGCGAGCGCGATCAGAATCGTAGACCAGTACACATTGCGGCTGTCGCCCCCTCAGCCGAATACCATCCCGCTCAACCCACCGATTCCAGACGAACCTCATCGTAACCTTCAAGACAGAGACGCCTTTGCAGATCGTCGCAACTATTGCCCTTCATAAACCTTCAGGCGAACCCTTCCCACCTACGAATTGGGAAGTGGCCTCAGACGGTGGCGTCGGTGGTCGGCCTGGCGATTACTGGTTTGAGGTACTTGTTGACGGCATACTTGCCACCAAAGCGCCGCTGCGAATCACGCAGGCGAAAGCTGAGCCTCTTGCCAAGACGATGCAGACCCAGGACAAACCTGCGAACGTTCGCTGGTCAACCACAAGGTGTTCAGAATTGCTACCGGAGCTGACCGCGATTGAATCGCTGGTTCGGTGTCCTCGACAAAAGGGCCAATGGCCTTTGCATCTCGTGCGCTAACGCCGAATCACCAAAGGTGTTTAGGTAACACTAGGACAGAACCGACTCAGCGGCTAAAATCGCTCCACGAGTTGGCTCATCCGCTCCGAGGTGGAAATTCCTCGACTCTTTGCGAAACCACCGCTCAAAGACGTATGCATTCTCCAGCGGCCGCAACTTGGTATGCGAGTTGTTGAAGGCTGAGCACGGGGCGTAAGCCTCCTCTTCTACACGATACAAAAACGGAGGTGCTGCTGTGCGAACGGCATCTTCGGTGCGTTTTCTGGGATGAACGGCTGTGGGAGAAGACGTTCACGGGCCACTTCGCGATTGAGTATGGGCCTTGTACGAACGTAAAGATCGTGGCGACTTCCCTGAAGCAGCATACAACCAAGAGTTCATCCTCAAGCATGCGACCAATCATCAAGAAGAGGTTTGCCGCTGCCACTGGCTGCTTGCCGATGACGGCGTGACGATACGAGCTGGTGGCTTCCCGAACCCGAAAGAGATTAACTGGCGAGGCCTAAACTTCCACAGGTTTAAGAGCGCTGGACACTGCGAATACTGCATGGCGGATATACCCCAGGACCCGACTGGGGAACAATGGGAGTAAACTCGTGGGATCAGGAAAGCATGAATCCACACGGAAGTGATTGAACGGCCGGAAGCTTTGACTCTTTCGAGAGCGCTTTGAAACTCCTTTTGTCGGTCCCGAAGAGCGTGATACCACAGCCGTTTAATAAGAAGGCTGGCAACGCGCCTACGGTTACCCGCTCAAATAAACAAGCCAGCAGTTCCGAAGAACCAACTCGCCTTTCGCTCTCCGGCGGACGCAACACTTAATAGGGCCGGAAAGTTCGATACCTCATCGCGAGCGGTGATAACTTGCGAGCGGGATCCGGTGAGCCGCAAGACAGGAAGAACGCCTCCGATGACGGCCGGACTCGCGTCAGGCCACGTTTCCTGCGCGCGCCCGTTTCCTTGCGCAACATGCTGGTCTGGATTTCGGGCAGCGCGAATCCATCTGCCGATCTGACGGGCTTCGTCGGTGTGGTCTGACTATTTGCGGCAGAGAACAGCGTCCTGGTATCCGAAGCCCTCCTTTGCGTATTTCACGGTTGAGAAGTACCGTCTGAGGATTTCGACGGTGAAGCTTTCGGCATTGTAAGCAGTTTGGTACCAGTCGGGGTGTATGCCCTGCAGTTTTCGAGTACGCCGACACAACACGCTTTCTACGGGCGAGGTCGCGGTGGCACCGGCAAGCGCGAGACCGTGGACGGTTAGCACCAGAACGCCGCCGGGCGAGATTATGCGTGCGAGTTCCTCGCTCCACGCGATCTGATGTTCCCGATCCAGATGAGTGAAGACGGAGATTGCGTAAACTCCGTCGAATTCACTGTCGGAGAAAGCCAGTCGGGGCCATTCGCCGTTGGTTGTGAACCGGGCTCCCGCGAGGTTTGCTGAATTCCACTCGATCGCCTCCCTGTCGACGTCGCTTCCGGTGAAGGCCACGTCCGGGTAGGCGGTCATCACCCATCGCAACGTTCTCCCGCAGCCGCACCCAAAATCCAGGACCTTGCGAGAGGTCGACAGCGGGCTCCCCGCCTGTTTGAAAAGGCGCGTTAAGTTCTCAGAGGATATCTGTCCGACTTTCAGGAAACGGCTGACCGACATGTCTTCCCCGACACGGTACCGGAGCAAGGGAGGAGGAACTGGCAAACGCAAATCGTGGTCTTGATTCGCGGCGGACGGGAAAGTTTGCTCGCGGAAATTTAGAAGAGCTGCCGTGGCGTGCAGACCCCACCTAAACATTCGGTGATGCAAAGACCAGAGCACGCGGCGCAGCGGATCAGGAAGCTGCTTGGCGATTTGCTTTAGATCTAAGGCAGGCGTGCGAATCGGCATAAATTCGATCAATGGGGTAATCGCGGTGATGCGTCAATTCGTCTGCATGCTTAGTTATAGCGTATGGCGCTCGGTTGAATGCCCCCGTATGACTGATCGAATCACCTGTTCAGTTAGGTTCGATGGCGACGCCGCGCGGGCGATTCGCCGCGTATCTCAAGAAAATCAGCATCGCTTCCGCGCCATGGCTGACCTACAAGCTTGTCAATGTTCAATTCTTCCCTTATGACAAGGCGATCACGGACAGTCACTCCGAATGGCTCGCCATACAACACCCAAACCGCCGTTCAGCGCGCAGAATCCTTCAGGCTCAAGCTTTTACCAGGGCAACATTGTTGTCGAATCGAATCGGTCCCTGCAACTGTTCAGCGGCGGACTATCGCCGAATATTTCCACCGACTGGAACACGGACGGATCGGCGCATAAGAATACTTTCTTTGGCGGAAAGGCGTTCAACATGGGCGGAAGTATGGGCTGCCATGACAGTCAGGGACAAAATTCTGCCGACCTGGCGGGGGATTTCAGCGTAATTGTAGCGCGAGGGGCGGTGGGCCAGCCGGAAGTTCCTGCACAGAAAACCAGCAGAGGGTTAACTTCCGTCCGGCGGAACAGAAGCCTTACCCGGTAGTCGAGGTTGTAGTCACTAACACTGAAAGAGGAGCTATATGACTCACGATCACAAGTTTTCGCGTCCCAGAATGGTTCCGGTCCAGTCACCTGGACCGCGGACATTCAGAAGCTGTTCACGCCAACGGATGTCTCTCACATGAAGACGAAAGGAATTGACCTGGGTAACTACATGTCTGTGAGATCAACGCAGTGCAGATCTACACACGGGTGGCCAATGGCAGCATGCCGCCTCCCGGTTCGGGTGAGGGAGCATGGCCGCCTGCCTGGATATCGACGTTCGGCTGCTGGATCCAGCAGAATTGCCCGGAGTGACGAACGACCTCGCACAGCATCTGACGTGGAGAGATCATGGCCGCAACTTTCACACGAAACAACGCCTGGAATAACGGTGGGACGCTCGCGGGCAATTCCTATCTTCTTTGGTACGCGATCGGCGTAGGCCAAATGATGAAGCGGAGCATAACCAACCCGAAGAGTTGGTGGTACTTTGCTGCGAGGTGTTGGAAAGGCTACCCGCATCGCGGTCGCCTATATCCGGCTTGGGCTGCATTTACTGCGCCGGAGGGGGCCGGGTTTCCTATGGAAAACCTGTCACTTACGCATTTACGTTAGCCGCGCCCATCGCTTGCTGAAGTAAAAGTATCCCGTGGCGATGAGGATACATACCGGTTTTGCAAGACTTCGCTGTTGCTCGTCAGGAATGCGGCGAAGGTCCATGAAAATAGCGGGCCACATGACAAGCTGCAGATAGAAAACAAGCGCGAAGAACACGCCCTTTCGTTTGCAGACCAGAAGGCCTTCCGCGCCGAACGCGCCGCAGACCACGCATAATCCACACGCGATCGCCTCCGGCGCCGATCCCTCGCGTAAAGAGGAGACGGTGGGAAACATCATCAGCGATGCGAGCCCTGCTGTCAAAGCGCCCAGCAGCGTTCCCCAACGATAGGGAAGTTCGCCCGTCGAAGCGGATCGGCTGGCACGCGCTTGTATCAGGATCAGCACCAACAGCAGAAAAGCAAGAATCGCAGCCCAACCCATCATTCCTCTCAGTTTATGCCCGCCCGAACAGCGCGCCGCCGGGATGCGAGTCCGTGCCTTGACGTTTACGCTGGCCCTGGTGAGCGCGTTGTCGGGGCCTGCACAGGCTGAGCATGAGCACGCCCACATGCAAGAGCAAAACGAGCGCACCGCTGAGCAATCCAGTCAGGAGAATGTTCTAGTTAAGGTCACAGGAGACGCGACGTCGCGGTACAAGGATGTCGCCTTGGCGAGATGGCCGGCGACAAGCTTCAGTTCGGTTGCGTAAGCGGCGAGAACTCCGGAGCCATGGGCTTGCACTACGTAAACATGGACTTGGTGAAAAGCGGTGTTTTGGATGCCACTCGCCCGCAGATCCTTATCTACGAGGCGACACCGAATGGCGGCCGGCGGTTGATCGGCGTGGATTATCTTCTGTTGGCCGACGCGTTGGAACGCGAAGAACTCCGCGCCGCCGGACTAACGGGGCAGTTTTTCCACCTGTTCACGAGTCCCAATCGCTTCGGGCTGCCAAGCTTTTATACCCTGCACGTTTGGGCGTGGAAAGCGAACGCTACAGGCACGTTCGTTAATTCGCACTCGAAGGTCTCGTGCGATTCCTACGACGGAGAAAAGCGTTAATCCCGCACAATTGAAGCCGTTCATCTGATTCGCAGGCCATCCCCTGCCTCCCTTTCTATCCAAGCATCCGATTCTCCGTCTGGCCCGCATCCTTCCCTTCCTGTAAGCCTTCTTCTTTGGTGTTCGAGTCAACGCCGGCGAAAACGTGATTGGCGCGCAAGCATTCCTGCTAAATTTTCACGGCATCTCGCTTCGGTAATCAGAAGGAGAAACCAAGATGAACCGAAACAAAGCAAGATACATACTGAACCGAATTCTGCTCACAGCGGTAGCGGCAACACTGGCGGCGCAATCAGGTATGGCGCAGCAGATTGCTCCACAGTCCGTGCCCTTCAACCTGCGAGTCCCTTCGGGGAACCAGG
>DASQDN010000202.1:0-4206 GCA_035634155.1 Bryobacteraceae bacterium
TCCGGCTCGCCGCCAACACCAACCCCGACGCCATCGCACCCGTCCTCAACACCCAAGCTCGCCAACACGAACCCGCTAAATACAGCAACCTGCAACTCCGCCTGCAGCCGATATCCGAACGCGTCATCGGCAAAAGCGGTCAGATCCTCTGGCCGCTCTTCGGAGCCGTCGGACTCGTGTTGCTTGTCGCCTGCATCAACGCCGGCAGTCTCCTGGTAGTGCGCGGCCTCGCCAGACGACGCGAGATCGCCGTCCGAGCCGCTCTCGGAGCCGCCCGCTGGCAACTCATCCGACCCGTTCTCGCCGACGCCACCGCCATAGCCATCGCCGCCGCAATCACCGGAGCCGCGCTGGCATCCGCCATTGTCAGTGGCCTGAAATCTCTACTCGCCACGAGCCTGTCGCTACCGCTGCCCCGCCTCGATCAAACCATCGTCGACGTTGAAGCGCTCGCAATCGCGCTGGCCGCCGCGGTCATCTCCATCTTCGTAGCCAGCCTCGTGCCCGCCCTCTCCGCCATGCGCGTCGATCCAGCCGCAGCCTTCAACGACAATAGCCGAGCCGCCTCCGCCAGCCGAGCCACAATCCGCTTCGGCATCGCGGCAACGATATTGCAAACCACCTTCTCGGTCGTCCTCCTGACAGGCGCGGGACTCCTCCTCCGTAGCCTGGTGCATGTCATCGAACAGGACCCCGGATATGACCGCGAAGGCGTCCTCACCGCGCGCGTCCCCATGCCCTTCGACGCCCGCCAGCGCTACGGCAACCAGGCCCAGTACGAGCACTACCGCAACGTTCTCCAAACGGCGCGAGCCATCCCAGGAGTACAATCCGCCGCGGTCACAACAGTCCTTCCTCTGGGCCGAGTGGCCGCATCGGTGGACTTCATACCCGAAGGCCAAACCGCACGCAAAGACGAATACGTGCAAGCCTACGGCATCACCCCCGACTACTTCCGAGTCATGGGCATTGCCCTAAAAGCCGGCCGCGCCTTCGACGAGCACGACACCGCCGGCGCCGCCCCGGTCGTAGTCATCAACGAAGTAACTGCGCGCCGCTACTGGCCAGGCGAAAACCCCATCGGCAAGCGCGTACAAGGCAAAATCCCAATGACAGTCATCGGCGTAGTCGGTAGCGTCCGCCGCGGCAGCATGCGCGAGGCCCCCAAAGAAGAAATCTACCGTCCCCTGCCCCAGTTCCTCTTCGGCCTGCACGGCAGCACTTTAGTGCTGCGAACAACGGCCGGCATTTCGCCGGAATCCTTAATTAACACCGTACAATCCACCCTCACGAAACAATACCCCACCTTCCCCGTATCCGAGATACGCCCGATGACAAGTTGGATCGAAGAATCTGTTGCCACCTCACGCCTCTACACCGTTTTGCTGGGAGGCTTTTCGGTGCAAGCGCTTCTGATAGCAAGCGCCGGACTCTTCGGCCTCCTATCGCACATCGCCGCGATTCGCCGCCGCGAAATGGGAGTCCGCATCGCGATCGGAGCTCGCCCCTCGCAGATAGCCCTCCTGCTATTACGCCAAGGCTTGGCAATCGTGAGCATCGGCGCGGCTGCCGGCGCATTCGGCGGCGTGCTCCTGGCCGATTTACTGCGCACTCAACTCTACGGAATCGAGCCTACCGACCCCACAACGCTCTGCGCCGTCGCAGGCGCCTTCGCGATCATCGCCGTCCTCGCCATGCTCGCCCCGGCGTTGCGCGCCGGTCGCACGGACCCGGCGCACATATTGCGGGCCGATTAACTGCCGTCGAGCTTGACAAATGAGCCGCAGGGAAAGACACTTCGTTAACAGTGGCTAACTCGTCTTACCTTACCCATTGCCGCGTCGCAATCGCAGCGCTCACCCTCGCAACCAACCTCATCGCCGCCGACAAGAAGGCAGGCGCCCCCGATAAGTGGCCCGAGAGCTTCAACATCCCGCTGTGGGAAAGCGGCAAAGCGCCGCTCGCCACCGGCAACGGCCCTCTCGACAACCCCGTGCTCAGCGTCTTCCTTCCCCCGGAGAACAAGCGCAACGGAGCGTCCGTCGTCGTCGCCCCAGGTGGCTCCAACATCATGCTGATGTACGGCCCCGAAGGCATGGAGATCGCCGAGCGATACAACGATTGGGGCGCCGCCGCCTTCGTCCTTACCTATCGCCTCTCCCCCAAATACAACGCCGAAGCCCGAGCCCACGACGGCAGGCGAGCCATCCAGATCGTTCGTGCCCGAGCCGCCGAATGGAAGCTCGACCCCAACAAAATCGGCATCGCGGGCTTCTCCGCGGGTTCTGAAGTGGTGCGATCCGTGCTCGGCACAGCCACGCCTGGCGACCCGAACGCCGCCGATCCCATCGATCGCGTGAGCTCGCGGCCGGACTACGGCGTTCTCGTCTACAGCGCGGGCCGAGCAGCCAAAGGCGAGGACCTGAAAACCTGGCCGCCGACGTTCCTGCTTTCCGCGGCCTGGGATCGAGGTCCCGCAAACGCGCTAGCGCGACTGTTTCTTGAGCTGAATGCTGCTAACGCAGTCACCGAACTGCACATCTATCAGAAAGGGCGCCATGGTTTCGGCGCTGCTTACACCAGCAAAGAGTTCTCTCCCTGGATGGATCAACTACGGCACTTCCTGCGCATCGGCGGCTTTCTTCCGGAGGCAGGCAAATGAGGATCGCGACCCTCGCACTATTCGTGGCAGCCGCTCTGTGCCACGGGGCCGTGCCCGCTAAAACCGCTAATGACGGTTACGGCGATCTCGTCTACGTACCGGCCGGACCCTTCCGCATGGGCGACAACTTTGGCGATGGTGAGGCGCGCGAACGGCCAGTCCACACCGTCGATCTCGACGGCTTCTACATCGGCAAATACGAAGTCACCAACGGAGAATTCCGCAAGTTCCGCGACGACCCCGGCTATGACGACCCGAAGTTCTGGCCCAACGGTCACGTCGTGCCGAAGAATCAGGTGCCGTACTGGACCCAAGCGCAAAATCACGGCGGCGGCACGCCCGACAGCGACAACTACCCGGTGATCGGCATGAACTGGGATACCGCGACCGCGTACTGCAAGTGGCTTAGCGCCAAGACCGGGAAGAAGTATCGACTGCCCACCGAAGCCGAATGGGAAAAGGCCGCGCGCGGCACAGACCAGCGCCGCTACCCCTGGGGCAACAACATCGATAACACATACGCGAACTTCGTAGGCGCACAGAAGTACGACACGGTGCAGATTGTCGGCTATTACGACGGCAGCAAGCGAGGCGACTTCCAGACCAGCAACGCAGCCTCGCCGTACGGCGCCTACGACATGGCGGGCAATCTCATGGAATGGTGCCAGGACTGGTACTCCCGCGATTACTACTCTGTCGCGCCCCGCAAGAATCCCCAAGGCCCGAAGACCGGCGCCTATCGAGTCGTGCGCGGCGGCAGCTTCTTCTTCGAGCCGCAGGAATCGCGAAGTTATGCGCGTTCCGCCGCATGGCCATCGCTGCAAGGCTTCCGCATGCTAGGCTTCCGAGTCGCGCGCGAGGAATAACCAATATATGTTTCGAAATACAGCCCTAACCCTGATGCTCATACTAGGTGGCCTGCAACTCCAGGCCGCCGGTCCTGCCATCGTCGTGTACAAGACGCGGACGTGCGGCTGCTGCGGCAAATGGGTAGACCACCTGAAAGCCAAAGGCTTCAAGCCCGAGGTAAGAGAAGTGCCAAGCACGGCTGAAGCCCGCAAGCAAAACAATGTCCCTGACAACCTGGCCTCCTGCCACACCGCCGTAGTCAACGGCTACGCGATAGAAGGCCACGTCCCAGCCGAAGACATCCACCGCCTTCTGAAGCAAAAGCCAAAGGCCAAGGGCCTAGCGGTCCCCGGCATGCCCAACGGCTCGCCCGGCATGGAAACCGGCCGCCGAGACGCCTACTCGGTCCTGCTCTTCAAAGCCGACGGGACGACATCGGTATTCCAGAAGTACCCCGGCGATTAAACTCGCCCTCGCCGAAGCGAGCACGGGGACATGTGCAACTCTATGCAAAATCACAACGGAGAAGCAGAGCGCGTGTCCCCGACTTACTGAGGTCCGATCATATCGTTTCATGCAACTAAAGTAAGATGGTGGGGCAAATATGCCTTCAGGGTTTGCGCGCGGGCTTTCGGACCGCGATGATCCTTTCGCCAGGATTTTCGAGCTGGCCGACGATGCGATCATTTCCGTCG
>DASQDN010000203.1:0-17784 GCA_035634155.1 Bryobacteraceae bacterium
TCGGGCTCGCCGAAGGCGATCTTGCGGCATTCAACGCATCGATGCGTGTGGTCATCGAGCAGCATGCGGCGTCCAGGCGCGAGCGTCCCGTCGCGATAGGCCGGGATCAACGCCTGGAAGTCCGCACACGTGGATAGCCGAGTGGATTGCGAAGCCTGCCTCGCAATATGCCGCCAGACGCGGCTGCTTCTTTCCTCGACGGTGGCCGCATCGACGGGTTCATTCCGGATGTCGTCCACGAGCAGGTCGAGAATTTCCTCAGGAGTGTTTTCCCTTTGGTTGTTCATCTGATTCCCCCTAGTTCCTTTTGCAAGCGGGTTCGGGTGCGATGCAGGGTGACGGCGACAGTTCCTTCGCTGGTCTCCATCATTTCCGCCACCCGGTTGTTGTCGTAGCCTTCGAAGTAGCGAAGGACGAACATCTCGGCGGCGGTCGGATGCAGGCGCGCGACGGCGGCGCGGAGCGCTTCGCGCTGTTCCGTCGCATCCTGTTGGCCGGAAGGGCTGAGACCGGGGTCGCGAATGGTGTTCAGCTCAACATCATCGAGCGGCACCACCCCGCTGCTCTTCCGGGACCGGATAATGTCGAGCGCCGCGTTTACGCCGGCCCGATGCAGATAGCGGCCGGCGTCGTCGACGCCCGTGAAGGTATGTCCGTGTTTCAGCAGACGCAGGAAGACGGTTTGTAACACGTCTTCTGCGTCTGAGGCGTTCCCGGTGACTCGGTATGCCGCCCGGAACACCCGGTCGTGGTGCGCCTGGAAGATCTCTTCCAGATGATCCGGCGCCTTAGCCACGGCGGGAGGTCTTTCGTAGGTAGGTTCTGTCGCTGCCGTCATTCGCATGTGCAAACTCCGCTTGCACATACGTAACGGGCAGAAGACTCAGGATATTAACAACTCCGTCATCGGGGAGCGGCGGCGATCCAGCGATCCACCTCCCGCTCCAGAATTGTGAGCGGGATGGAGCCGTTTCTAAGCACAACATGATGGAATTCACGGATATCGAACTTGGACCCGAGCGCCTTTTCAGCCCGCGCGCGGAGTTCCTTGATCTTCAATTCTCCTACTTTGTACGCCAACGCCTGGCCGGGCATCGCGATGTAGCGGTCGACTTCGCTCGCTACGAACTCGTCGGTGATCCACCCGCCTTTGGCTCGCGACATGGTGTCGATTGCCTGCTGACGTGTCCAGCCGAGGTGGTGGAGGCCCGTGTCGGTGACCAGTCGGAGGGCGCGAAGCACCTCGCTTTGCAGTTGGCCGTAACGTTCGTACGGTGTTTCGTACATGCCCAGCTCAGATCCTAGTGATTCGGCGTACAGTCCCCAGCCTTCCGCATACGCGGTATAGCCTCCGGTGCGGCGGAACTCGGGCATACCTTCCATTTCCGTTGCAAGCGCGATCTGCAGGTGATGGCCCGGCACGGCCTCATGAATGATGAGCGCCTGCATGCAGCACCTGGACTGCGTGTGTGGATCGGCGGTTCGCAGATAGAAGTTGCCCGCGCGGCTGCCATCGAGCGCGGGTCCTTCATAGTAGGGGGCGGACGTGCGAGCCCGGTCAGCGGGAATGGCTCGGACGCCGTAGGGCATGCGCGGAAGCAGTTTGAAAAGACGCGGGAGCTCCGGGTCGATGCGCTTGGCAAGCTCGCGGCCGTGGGCCACGATTTCGGCCTCGGTCTTAAAGACGAACTCGGGCGCCATCAGAACCTTTTGGTTAAACTCGTCGGCCGTACCGGTGAAGCCGAGCTCTTTCCGGATCGCCGCCATGCCGCTCAAAATGCGGTCGATCTCGCGTTTTCCCATTTCATGGATCTGGTCCGGCGTCAGGTCGGTGGTCGTGCTTTCCCGGACCAGGAAGGCGTAATGGGCTCTGCCGTCGGGCAAGTCGGACATGCCGAGCTTGGCGCTCGCTTTCGGCAGATAGGCGTCGGCCACATAGTTGCGATACTTCTGCCACGCCGGCTGGAAGGATTGCGTGTAGGCTTCGGTTGCGGCCTTCTGCAGCCGCTGCTGCTCGGGTTGCGGGATGGATGCCGGCATGTTGCGGAAAGCCCCCAGCAGGGGAGTCTTATCCGCCGGCGCCGAGCGCTGGGCATCAAGCTGCGTGAGTAATCGATCGACCACCACGCGCGGCGGAATCATGCCTCTGCCGCGCGCGTCCTCCGCTGCGGAGATCACTCCATCGATGTAGGTTGGGAGGGCTCTGAGGCGGGCTATGCGATCTTCGAAGTCTTTCACCGTGCGCGTCGAAGCCATCGTCATCATGGTTGGAACGCGCAGATGGGGCCCGCGGAAATGGTTTACGGCGTTGTAACCGCGCAGCCGCTCGTGCGACTCGAGTTCGAGGCGTATCTCGTATTCGAGCAACTCCAGGCTGAGGCGATCCTGCTCGTTCAGATTGACCTTACGAAATGGCTCCAGGCGTTTCTGGAGTTCGCGACGGCTCGCAATCTGGGCGGCATTGGTTTTGGGAGACCAGTCGGACCAGCGGTCATTGTATTCAGTACGGCCGACCGCGGTGGCCGATTCCGGGCTTTCCCGGAGGCCGGTCTCGTAGTATTCGCGGAAGAGCTTGTGGAGTTCGGGGTTTTGCCCCAAGGCAGGCAGCACCACTACAAAGGAGAGGATCGCAAGAACACGCATCGTGCGGCCAGTGTAGCGAACGCGGCTTCAGGGGTGCAAATCTCGAAAGGCGGGGGAGGCGCGCATCTTGTCGAATGCGGCGCTCTGCAGGTTGACGCGCAGGTGTTCGGGTGTGTTCGGCGCGGTGACGCGCTTCAGGTGCGGGACCGCGTCCTGGTACCTTCCTGCGGCCACCAGCGCCAGTGCCGTCTCGCGGTGGCATTCGAGCACATCGCTGTGGGTGGGCCCGTAGGTTTTCTCGAGCGTCGGAAGCGCCTGGGCGATGAGTCGCTGGCCTTCTTCGACCTTGCCCATGCGGATTCGCACCAGGCCAAGGCTCTTCAACGATTCGGCGGTGCGCAGGTTTGCGGGTCCGATCTTTGCCGCTCGAATGCGAAGCGCCTCACCATATAAGGCGGCAGCCTCCGCCAGCTTTCCTTGATCGCGCAAGGTGGCGGCGAGTCCGTGCAGGCTGAAGGCAAGCTCAGGATGGTCCGGGGCAAGCCGCTTCCGTTGGATGGCGAGAGCCTTCTCGGATAGGATCTGTGCCTCGACCGGCCGCTTCAACTGTAGGAGCATGCGCGAGGTGTTTTCCAGGGCATCGGCGACAACCGTGTGTGATTCGCCGAAGCGTTTCTTCGCAATGGCTAGGTTGTTTTCGAAGCACCCAAGCGCTTCTTGATATTTACCCTGGCGGTCATACACGATGCCAAGGCCGCGCCAACTGTTATAGCTCGCGATGTGCTCGGGACCCCTGAGCTTCTGTTGAATCGCAAGCGCGCGACGGTGCGCCGCGATGGCCTCGTCGAAGCGCTCGATCTGCCCCAGGATGGAGCCGAGGTTGTTCAGCGCAATCCCTACGTCGAGGTGATTCTCGCCGAGCAGACGCGCGCGAATCGCAAGAGCACGTTCGGCTGCAGCGCGGGCACGCTCGAAATCGCTTAGCCGCTGATTTGCCCGCGCCAGAAGCACGAGTGCGTTCGCGGTCTGCAGATCTTCTACGCCAGCGCGTGTGGCGAGCGCCTGTTCGGCCAGATCCCTTGCTTGCCTGTATGCGCCTAGAGATTCGTGGACATGGCTCAAGGTGCCCAGAAGCATCGACTTGGCTTCGGGCATATCATTCAGCTCATTCTGAACGCGGCGAGTGCCGTGATCCAATACTTGGCGCACTGTGATTGGAGTTCCGGGAGCGACGTTCGGATCGGAAGTGGTGAACAGGCGGGCGAGGAACTCGGACACTTCGCGCGCGGCGGCCGCGTCCTGCCGGGCCGCGGCTTCGGCTGCTTGGGCACGCATCAGTCCGACGCCGGCTGCGGTTGCCCCGCCCGTGATTGCAATTGCAGCCACCGCTGCTGCTACGACTCCCGCGCGATGGCGCCGGACAAACTTGCGCGTTACGTAAGCGAGGGACGGCGGTCTCGCCGTCACGGGCATACCCTCAAGGTAGCGCTGCAGGTCCTCGGCCAGTGCGGTCGGCGTGGCATAGCGGCGCTCGCGATTGGGCTCCAACGCCTTCATCACAACCGCATCCAGGTCGGCGGCAATTCCGGGCGCTCGTGTGCTGGGACGGTACACCTTCAACTCGCCCTTTGCCAGCAGATGGAGGTACTCGGGTAAGCTCGTGCTTTCCGGATCGACGGGAAGCGTGGTCGTGAGCAGTTCATATAGAATCACGCCAAGCGAGTACACGTCGGAACGGGTATCGATATCGAGTCCGTTGCGCCCTGCCTGCTCAGGACTCATGTATGCCGGAGTTCCGGCGAGAAGGCCAGCATGGGTCAGCGTCAAGCCGGCGCGACCGTCGGAAGACACGGCGCGAGCGATGCCAAAGTCTATGATCTTGGGCAGCGGGGTTCCAACGTCCGATGTGACCAGCACGTTGCCCGGCTTCAGGTCGCGGTGGATTACTCCTTTGTGGTGCGCATGCTGAACCGCTTGGCAGACCAGCAGGAACAGTCCGATGCGTTCCCGCGCGGCCAGTCTATGTCTTTCGCAATAGGCGAGCAGCGGAATGCCGTCGACAAACTCCATGACGAAGTACGGCCTGCCCGCGGTCGTTTGTCCGGCATCAAAAATCTTAGCGACGTACGGGTGATCCATGGCGGCGAGCGATTGACGCTCGGCTCGAAATCTCGCCAGGATTTGGCGTGTGTCCATGCCCGGGCGAACGGCCTTGATCGCCACGCGACGCTGGACAGGCTCCTCCTGCCACGCTTCGTAGACAACGCCCATGCCGCCTTCTCCAGCTATGCGCAGGATGCGATATCCGTCAATGAAGGCAGGTAGGTCATCGAGCGGTTCGGCCCAGCTTTCCGGGATGGCGCCTTTCTCGGCTTCACCGTGGGCATTGAGAAGGCGCTCGATGCGTTGGCGCAGCGTGTGATCGTCGCCGCAAACCTGGTGAAGCCAACTGGCGCGCTCGGTGGGCGTGAGTCCGATGCCTTCGCAGAACAGGTCCTGCTCGCGCGAGATGGCTTGATTCGGCATACCGTTTACGACGGGGATGCGACGGCGCGAGAAGCCGCGCCGGCATTCATGCGCTCATACAACCAAGCCCGCGCATACACCCAATCGCGCTTGACGGTCGCCAGCGAGACTCCACTGACCTCGGCAATCTCCGACAGCGTGAGCCCCGCGAAGTAGCGCAACTCCATCACCCGGCCCAGGCGTTCATCTTCCCGCATTAAAGCGGTAAGCGCTTCGTCGAGCGAGAAAAGGTCGATGTCGGGTTCGTTCGCCTGAATGTCCAGCTCGCGGAAAGTCACGCGGACGCAATGTCCGGCGCGTTTCTGTGCGGCACGCTGGCGAGCGTGGGCAACAAGAATCTGACGCATCGCGCGAGCCGCCGCGCCAAAGAAGTGAGCCCTGCTATCCCACTGCTGGTCGCGAGCCGCAAGGTTCAGCCACGCTTCGTGGACGAGCGCGGTCGGCTGAAGGGTTTGACCAGCCTGGCCGCGCATCAGCGAAGCGGCCATCCGGCGCAGGTCGGTATACACGGCGGAGACCAGCGACGTGAAAGCTTCGGCCTCGCCGCGATTCACCCGGTCCAACAATTCCGTTACATCCGCCCGGTTCATGTCGCCCTTCCCTTGCTTGCAGTCGACCAGATTAGCAAAATTCCCCCAATCAGGTGAGCCGTTCCGAAGCTGGATTCCATATGTAGTCATGAGCTGATTTTCACTTCAGCTAATTGTGCGAGGTCGCTATGTTCACCCTTAAGATGATGCGTATTGTTGCCGCCGTTTCGCTCGGATGTTTGGCGTGTCAGGCCGCCGCTATTACCGATATTCAGTTGATGAATAACAGCTCCGCTTCCTTCGTTACTGAGACTTCAATTCGGGCGCGCGAATTCCGAACCGAAGCCACCACTCCGTCCTCCGGCACTGTTGCGGGAGATGTCGTATCGTTCACCAATCGCATGGCGTGGATGTCCGCCCACCGCGTGTTCCCAGGACCTTCGGGTCTACCTCTGATCCACGGAAACCTGGTCAGCTACGATCTTGCGTTCACGGTGGAAGATCCTGGCATGCTTGGCTACACCTTGTCCGTGGATTCAGTGTTTCGCGGCTATCTGACCGCTTTGTGGCAAGGGGTTAGCCGGCCGACCACCGATGGCGTGTTCGCTGCGGGCACTCTGATGGGGGCGGAGATCGACGATGGTGCCGGCTTCGGCTCGCTGATCAACGCGCTCAATACGTCCACCGACGTTGCCACGGCAACAGAGGACAATCCGGAGGTGAACCTGCTCGTCGAAAAGATGGGATCGTACCAGGTGGGTCAATATGCCGGAACGCGCACATTCATTCTGCGGTTCGCCAGCGTCGGCAACAACACACAAGCCGCCTTGCACAACTACAACATAGGCGAAGTGAATGTGCGCTTCGGCTTGGACCCGACTTATGGCAACTTCCAAAACGCAAGGTATCCCGGAGACGATGGGCAAGTTGTCGGCACACACGGCCACTTCGTCACTGTGACAGCTGATTTCGATCAGGACACAAGCACTGTGCCGGAGCCCGCAACATTCCCGTTGCTCGGGGGAGCCGGCATCGCGATTGCGGCGTGGAAGCGACGGCGTCGCTACTGAATGCTGCTCCCGGGATGCTCCCAGCGGACTGATTCACCCAGGTACACGCGCTTCACGTCTGGGTCGCGACCCAGCGCTTCGGGCGTCCCGGCACGGAAAATCTTGCCGTTGTTGATGATGTAAGCGCGGTCGGTCACGGCCAGCGTTTCGCGCACGTTGTGATCGGTGATAAGAATCCCGATTCCCGAGCGTTTCAAGTCACCGATGATGCGCTGGAGTTCCAACACCTGGATCGGGTCGATCCCGGAGAACGGCTCGTCCAGTAGCAGAAACTTGGGATTCGTCACCAGCGATCGCGCGATCTCGACTCGCCGCCGTTCGCCGCCTGAAAGCGCATAGCCTTTGTTGTGGCGCACTCGCTGTAACCCGAGCTCGTCCAGGAGACCGTCCAACCGCGTTCGGCGTTCGTGCGAAGACAGCGGCAGCGTCTCAAGGATAGCCATCAGGTTCTGCTCCACCGATAGCTTGCGGAATACCGACGGCTCCTGCGGCAGATAGCTGATGCCGTTGCGCGCGCGCTGGTACATCGGTAGTTCGGTGATATCTTTCTCGTCCAATTCGACACGTCCGGAATCCGGGCTAATGAGCCCGACGATCATGTAGAAGGATGTAGTTTTGCCGGCGCCGTTCGGCCCCAGTAGGCCAACGACCTGTCCCTGCTGGACAGTAATCGAAACGTCATCCACCACCCTGCGGCCACGATACGTTTTGGATAGTTCGCAGGTCTGGAGGATGGCCATTCGTTGTGGGCTACTTCTTCAATATACGGCTTTTCACGGGCTGCTCTTGCGCGCCCTCTACGGTGAGTTTATCCGTGTCCGAAAAGAAGGTGAGTTGCCGGCCGCGTGTCGTGCCCTTCACCGTATCCACCAACTGCGGTTCCCCGCCGTTGAGAACCACCTTGGCCTCGGCGACATAATACTCGGCGTGTTCGCTGGTCCCCGTGCGGGTTCGAACGGGCGTAACATCCACGATTTTCACACCGCCATCCGCAAACGCATGATGCAGGCTCGACCCGCCTCCCTTGGCTTCCTCTTCCAAAAAAGCGCGCAGCTCCTTGGAATTCATCACCATCGATCCACGCGTCAGGACTACACCGCCGGTGTAGTGCGCCAGTCGTTCCTTATCGCGATAGATCATCTCCGGCGACTTGACCACTGTGAACACGGCGCCCTTCTTCTGCTTCTGCGTTTCCGATTTGTCCAGTAGTTGGGTAGTGACGTTTCCGCGCGCCTGCAACACTCCCGTGTTGCGGTCGATGTCGATGCGATCGGCCTGAATGCGGTTCGATCCCTGCCACATCAGAGCGTTGCCTTCGTAATGGATCACCTTGTTGTCGCCGATGGTGGTCATCCGCGCGGCTTTGGCCTGCAGCGGCTCATCGGACGCGAGCATGCCGGCAGGTGTTGGAGCCGCCCCGGCCGGCCCCTTCTTCTTGTCAGGCATTCGCGTCGACGTGACGTTCCCGTCCGCCTGCACATCGCCGGATGTCTGAGTCATTGCGATGGTGTTCGCCGCTGTCGACCCGGTCGGATCCCATACCCGTGCCAACCCGGTGAGCGTGATCTTGTCCGTGCCTTGATCGAGGACCGCACGGTCCGCCTTCGCTTGCCGGTCGCCTTCCTGGTATTTGAAGTCGTCCCATTGCTCCAGTTGGCTCATCGCCCCAGTCTTGGGATCGAACTTAGCCGCCATGCCTTTGCTCGATGTGATGGCCGGCGGGGGTACGGGCTTTCCCTTTGGAGCTTCTGACTCGGTGCGCGTGGTTACGTTCGTGGCGGTGAAGGAACGGACCTGATTCTCCGGCCCGTATTCTAATGTGATCCCGTCGCCTTCCATGTGACGCTTCTTCTGTCCGGGGCGATTTGGCATGAAGTCAACCGTGCCGCGCGCCTCCGCTTGCACCCTCTCGATCTCTTCACCGCCCGGACGCATATACATCGCGATCACCTCGCTGCGCAGATAGCGTGTGTCGGGGGGCGTGACCTTCGGCTGCAAAATAGGCCGGGATTCAACCACTGCATTTCCATTCGCCGTCGCCTTCTTCAGCTTCGCCTCCTCGCCCGCAAGCTGAAAGTCTAGATCCAGGCGATTCGAGGTCACGGTGGTCTGCGTAGTCGTCGCTGTGGACACGAGCTTTGCATTGCCGTCGCCGATTACGTCTTCCACCACGCCTTTCGGAGTGAACTTCAAGTCCAGGCGATCCGCGGAATATTCGACTTTACGTTCCTTCTGAGCATCGACGCCCCGTGCGGCGACCGCCTCGACCGCTCGGATCGCGCCGTTTTCAAGGCGAATCGTGGCCGGGCCTGCCTGCATGGACAGCGTGGCGCGTTTGAACTTCGACCATTCGAGCAGCCACACCTGCGAATCGGCTTCCTTATACACGAGAGCGCCGGCCTCGATCTCCATCGGCTTGGCGGAGTCAAACCACTTGAGCTGCACGTTCTTGCGCATATGCAACTCGCGTGCGTTCGGATCGTACTCGGCCCCAGTGGATTGGCCTTCGCCCCGATCGAATCGAAAGGATGCAGGCTTCTCGGTCCAGACCTTTCCCGACTTGCTTTCGTAGGAAACGCCGGAAGTCTTGATCACCATCAGCTTGCCGGATTGCTTGCTTTCCTCGACGGCGACGGTCTGCACGCCGCGCGTGATCTCGACCTCGCCTTCGGAGACGAGAAGACCGTTGTTGGTATCGTAGTCGGCCTTGGCGCTTTTCACTTCGTCGAAGTTCTTGCCGTCCTTGGTGAAGAGGCGCAGGACCACTCCGCCCAACTCGGCATGCGAGCCGTCGGCGCTGAGCCGGTAGTTGTCCGCCTTCACTTCGTAGGCAGGAATGCCGTTCCGAACTTCCGAGTGGGTCCAGCCTTGATTGGCTCGGGAGCCTACGCCGTCCGGTAAAGAAGCTGGTTTGCTTGGGGTGTTGCGCGCTTGCGCCGTTTTGCGAGCGTTGTAGACATAGCCTACTACCGCGAGGATGACGACAATAACGAGGAGGATCAGCCGGCGGGTTCGCCGCATCGGATAAGTACCCCATCAGGATAGCAGAGTGCGCCGCGGAACGGGAGGCCTAAAATCTCGGTCTAAAACTCCTTATCCAGCAATGAGTTGCAGAAATCTATTGTCACTCTTCCCCCGAGTGTGCTAATAAATGAAACATAGTTCAGTTCAGGACTAGACGGTTTTCGAAGTCTTGAGAAAGCTCGACTTTAAAACACAAGCAACAACTTGAATGGAGGTTCAACGTATGAACATTCGACCGCTCTACGACCGGATCGTAGTGAAGCGTTTGGAATCGAACGAAGAAAAGACCGCAAGCGGCCTGATCATCCCTGACTCGGCGAAAGAAAAGCCGCAGGAAGGCGAAGTGGTGGCAGTTGGCAAGGGCAAGCGCCTGGAAGACGGCAAGGTCGTCTCGCTTGATGTGCAGGTTGGCGACCGCATCCTGTTCGGGAAGTACTCGGGCAGCGAAGTGAAGATCGACGGCGCGGAACTGCTCATCATGCGTGAGGACGAAGTCCTCGGCATCCTGGACAGCGCTACCAACAAGGCGAAGGCGTAATCACCCCTTAAGGAGGAATCCGAAAAATGGCTGCAAAACAGATTGTTTATAGCGAAAATTCCCGCCAGGCGATCCTGCGCGGTGTGAATCAGCTCGCCGATGCGGTAAAGGTAACGCTCGGCCCCAAGGGCCGCAACGTGGTCCTGGAGAAGAAGTTCGGCGGACCGACCATCACTAAGGACGGCGTCACCGTCGCGAAGGAAATCGAGCTGAAGGATCCGCTCGAGAACATGGGCGCGCAGATGGTGCGCGAAGTCGCTTCCAAGACCAGCGACGTTGCCGGTGACGGCACCACCACCGCGACCATTCTGGCCCAGTCGATCTTCCGCGAAGGCGTGAAGGCTGTTGCCGCCGGCGCGAACCCGATGGAACTGAAGCGCGGCATCGAAAAGGCCGTCGAAGCGGTTGTCACCCAGGTTGCCTCGTTCTCCAAGCCCGTTAGCGGCGACATGATCGCCCAGGTCGGCACCATTTCGGCCAACGGCGACTCCACCCTCGGCAACATCATCGCCGAAGCGATGAAGAAAGTGGGCAAGGACGGCGTCATCACGGTGGAAGAGTCCAAGACGATGAGCACCGAGCTCCAAACCGTCGAGGGCATGCAGTTCGACCGCGGCTACCTGAGCCCGTACTTCATCACCGATGCGGATCGCATGGAAGCCGTGATCGAAGATCCCTACATCCTCATCCACGAAAAGAAGATCAGCAACATGAAGGACCTGCTGCCGGTGCTCGAGCAGATTGCTCGCAGCGGCAAGCCGCTCCTGGTGATCGCCGAAGAAGTGGAAGGCGAAGCGCTCGCCACTCTCGTCGTGAACAAGCTTCGTGGCACGCTGAACGCCTGCGCCGTGAAGGCCCCGGGCTTCGGTGACCGCCGCAAGGCCATGCTGGAAGACATCGCGACCCTGACTGGCGGTAAGGCCATCATGGAAGAAACCGGCATCAAGTTGGAAGGCGTTCGCCTGGAAGACCTCGGCCGCGCCAAGCGCGTTGTCGTCGACAAGGACAACACCACCATCATTGATGGCGGCGGCGAGCAGAAGGGCATCGAAGGCCGTATCAAGCAGCTCCGTTCGCAGATCGAAGAGACCACCTCGGACTACGATCGCGAAAAGCTGCAGGAGCGGTTGGCGAAGCTGGCCGGCGGCGTAGCGGTGATCAAAGTCGGCGCCGCGACGGAAACCGAAATGAAGGAAAAGAAGGCCCGTGTTGAGGACGCTCTGCACGCGACCCGCGCCGCTGTCGAAGAAGGCATCGTGGCGGGAGGCGGTGTAGCGCTGCTCCGTGCGGGTTCAGTTCTCGACGGCCTGAAGGGTGTCGGTGACGAGCAGATCGGCATCAACATCATTCGCCGGGCTTGCGAAGAGCCGGTGCGTCAGATCAGCGGCAATGCCGGGCATGAAGGCGCTGTGGTGATCGGCCAGGTTCGTAGCAACACCGAGAACAACTTCGGCTTCAACGCGGCCACGGGCGTGTTTGAAGACCTGGTGAAGGCCGGCGTCATCGATCCGACCAAGGTGACCCGCACTGCTCTGCAGAATGCTTCCTCGATCAGCGCCCTGATGCTGACGACCGAAGCAATGATCGCCGAGATCCCGGAGAAGAAGTCCGCTGCTCCGGCAGGCGGTCCCGGCGGCCACGGCCCCGAGATGGACTACTAAGAAGCATCGTAGTTCTGAAGTTGAAGGCCGCCGGGTTTACGCCCGGCGGCTTTTCTTACTTCAACCGCACATCGAATTCGAAGAACCCCTGATTATCCGAAAAGCTCCGACCCGTATCCCTCACCGAAAATTCAATCCTTCCTCCGACCGTCCGGCTTAGCAGCGCCACGTCGGGTCCGCCGCAACCCTCATTCCCGCGCTCCACGTCCCAACACACGAGCCCTTGCGGCTGCAGTACCTCGAAGGGACGCCCCGACGCATTCGCGATACTGACGCCCCATTCCAGATGCGCGGGCAACACGACATGGTACACGCCTCCCCCCTTTTCCTCGATTACGGGCTCTTCGGGCGTGCAAAGATTTTTCCCCGGCAGACACGCCTTCAACACGAACGAGATCGACGAATCCACCATGGAGATAGATGATTCCGCCGAACTGCTCCAGTCCCACGACAGCAGGTCATGATTCTCATAACCATTCCCTGTCGCCGCCGTGAATCCCACCCACGCCCTACCGCTGGCATCGCTCACCAGCCGAATGTCGACAGGCGTCTGCGCCAGGAGTTCATCATCCAGATGTACGGACAACAAGGGCGGTCGATACAACACACGGGCCCGGTGCTCACGTCCGTCCTTTAGCCTCACTCGCAAATTGCGCTTTACAGCAAGGCGTGAAGGGGGCCATTTTTGATCGTTCGATGTGCCATTGATGCAGATCTGCATCGAGTTGTCGGAAGGATCGCGATGCTCGGCGTTGCGAAACGAGTCGAGGAACACCGCCAGGCTAAATGGAATCCCGCGTGCCCGATCCGACACCCCGAAGCCGCCGGACCCTCCCTCTCCCCCGATGGACCCAGGAGCGGCGTTCTGAATCACAAACGCCAGACCGTCGGCGCCGTTGCCTAACCCGCCCGGCTCGCTGAAGCGGAACGTGAAACGCGTGTCAAAGCCGTCCCGCACCGCTTGCTTCCGCGCCAGCCACACCGCTCCGGCTTGATACCGGGCAGCCTTAGTCAGCCGCACCATCGACCCGGTTAGCCGCGCGTGCCCTTGCAAGTCCAACTCGTTCGCGGCAGGCAGTCCCTCCGCACACGCCACGACAGAAGCAACCGCGGCCAGCAGCCACCTTCTCATGGCGTGTAGAGACGCAGATTCCGGCCGAACGGGTACACCTCCGCACGCATGTGGCGCGGCGTCAGATCTCGTCCTGAAACCTCTGCAGCGCGATGCGCACTAACTGACTCCGCGTGCGAACGCCGGTCTTGTTGAAGAGCATCTGCAGCGTCGCCTTCACAGCACTCTCGGATATGTTCAGCTGCGCGGCGATTTCCTTGTTAGCGAGTCCTTCGATCAGCAGCCGTAGTGTCTGCTTCTCGCGATCGGTAAGTCGAATGCCGGCCGCCTCCGGTTCGGTCGCCACCTGCACCAGCTTGCGAAGATAATGCTCGTCGATAAGGACCTTGCCGTCGAACACCTCGCGTATGCTGCGCCGGAGATCGTCCGGAGCCTGTTGTTTGTGGAAGATGCCTGCGACTCCGGCCCGAATCACGCGCAGAGCGTCGCGATCGGGAAGGCCCGCTGTCACCAGCAGGATCTTGCCTCGAAAGCCCGATCCCCGAGCAGCCGCCACGAACTCTTCCGAGCAGAACGGACCCAAATCATAGTCCAGGAGCAGCACGTCCACGGCCTCGCGCCGAAGTACCTCCAGGCCTTTGGCGGGGTCGCCTTCGGCGCCGACCAGAACGAACTCCGGATCCGCGCCGAGCAATCGCACCAGGCCCTCGCGAAACAAAGCATGATCGTCCAGCAGATAAAGCCTAATTGGCTGCGGTGAAATAGCCGGCGACACCGGTTTGCTCCCTTGCGCCGGATACGGCATACGGCAGTGTCACGCGAAACGCGCAGCCCTTGTCTGTCGGAACATGGTGCAAATCGCCCCCAAAACTCCGAGCCAGCTCGCGGGAGATATACAACCCGAGGCCCGACCCGTCCGCGCCCGGACGGAACGGATGAAACAGCATGTCCAAGTTGCCTACTCCTGGACCGCTGTCGGCGACAGTGACAATAGCATCATCAGAATTCAATTCTACGGAAATGTTTAGCTCTCGCTCAGGCATGTTCTCGACAGCTCGTAAACTGTTCTGACACAGGTTCAGAAAGATCTGCAGCAAGCCGTGCGAATCCGCGCCAATATCCGGCGCTGACTCGGGGATTGACCAGACCACCCGCCCATCCACCTCTTCCCAGTCAGGCTCAATCACAACTCTCAGTTGATCCAACACCGATCGAATGTCCACGCGGGGTGTCTCATTCTCCGCCTTATGACGAAGCTTGAACGACGCTAATCGTGAAAGCCCGTCCACCAGACGCGTCAAAGCGTCGAAATCAGCGTCGTTGCGCAGGTCCGAGCGCTGGCTCAGGTTCGAACAGACAACCGAGATCGCGGAACACAGATTCCGGATCTCATGCGACACCGCGCCGGCCAGCAGACGGTTGTAGTCCAGCAGGTGCTGGAAGTTCTCGCGCTCGCGCTCGCGCACCTCTTCGGACATGTCGACAACAATCGCCGCCAGGTATCGAGCATCGCTCGGACCATAGGCCGAAAACCAGGTCTGAATCGGAAACATCTGCTCATCGCACCGCTTCGCCCATCCGGTCACAGACGTTCGGACCGAGCAATCTTTCATCGACACTTTCAAGGCGTCAGCAAAGATAGGGAAGTTGGCGTCCACCTTCTGTCCCAGCATCGTTCCAGGCGCAAACCCCAGCATGTCGTGAGCCGCTCGGTTGGCTGCCTGCACCCGCGACTCAGCATCCAGCGTAAGCACGGCCGCCGGACTGCTATCGGCGAGAATCCGCAACTGCTCCTCGGCCCTGTGTCGTAGCTCTTCCTCCATCTTCAGCCGAGCGTAATGCTCAATCACCCGTCTGCGATTGTTACTCATCTCCACGACCAGCAGCCCCGAGGCGCAGTAGGCAGTGGAAGCCATAAGAAACTTCAGGAAGAACTCAAGATCCGACGCGGCCGGAGTGAACAACCCACGTGTGGCGGCGCAAAGAACACCGAAGCCTACGATTTGTTTGCGATTCAACGCAGTCGCAGCGATGACAACCGGCACCGTATAAAAGATCCCGAGCGAAAAGTCAAAGCGTGAGTACCACTCAAGAGCTGTGAGCGAGCCTAGGACCGAAAGCGCGACGGGTACTACTCGCTTGCGTTGAATTGCATTCTCCGGTATGCGGACGCCCAGCACGGACAGACGGGTAGGCATGATGTCTAGGATGCCGTGAGAGGCCGCCGGTTGTATACAAACCGTCCGGATGGCCAAAAGATAGGTTGCGCAGCATCCGATGTCAGTCGCCGCGGCTATTCCCCGGGGCGCCGACTCATCCGCCTTTTGAGATCCGATCGATATCTGGTTTCCGCCACCGCGAAAAGTTAGTCTCGGTTCAGGCATGATTATTCGCGACCATCTTCCGTGGGTTCGAGTCTGGCCCGAGCTTTCTCAGAAGCTCGGACTCTTGTTGATGTTCGACGCCTCCATCACCGCTGCCTATGTGTTCGGCGGCGCCAGCTTCCTTTCCGTCTCGTCACTCCCTCTCAGCATGGTGGGTTCGGCCTTAAGTATCTTTTTGGCGTTCCGCACCAAGTCGGCATATGACCGCTGGTGGGAGGCGCGAACGCTCTGGGGCGGCTTGGTGAACACGTCCAGGACCATCGCTCGTCAGGCTCTGACGTTGATGCAGGCCGACGAGGCGAGTCGCGAACTCGCTGGTTTGCAACGAAGACTCATCGTGATGCAGATCTGCTATGTGCACGCGCTCCGCTGCCATTTGCGCAATCAAAATCCCCATCCGGAGCTCCGCACCCGCTTAGACCCGGAGACGCAGGAGATCCTGCGCGCGCACAAGAACGTGCCGTCCGCGTTGCTTCTGGAGATGGGGAAGCTGTTGCGGACCGCGTTTGAACGCCGCTGGCTCGACACTTACCGCTGGTCTGCCATGGACCGTTCGCTCACCGAACTCACCGACATCCAGGGTGGCTGCGAGCGCATCAAGAATACGCCGCTTCCGAAACAGTACGACTACTTCCCGCGCGTGCTGGTGACATTCTTCTGCCTGATCCTTCCGTTCGGACTTGTGGAAGGGCTCGGTTTGCTCACACCTATCGCGTCCACTTCGTTAAGCTTCATCTTCATCACGCTTGACCGTATTGGACGAGACATCGAAACCCCGTTTGAGAACAGTGTGCATGACACGCCCATGACAAGCCTGTCACGCACCATCGAGATCAACTTACGACAACTCATGGGTGACACGCACCCGAACGAAGTTCACCCGGTATCCGGATTCGTGTACTGACAAGGAGACACTCCAATGCAAAGGAACCCAGACATGCGACTTCTTTTTCCAACCAGCTTCTCGGACGCGTGCTTCCGCACTTCCCGAGCGGTCGCCCAACTCGCCGATATCTGCGGTATACATCTGACCATCGCTCACGTTGCCAAACCAGGAGCCGCGACCATCGGCACCCGCCGCGAACTAGACTCATTCATGGCGGAAGCCGATCACTACGATCACTGCCGCCGCGTGTTGATCGAAGCCGCCGACCCGGTCGAAGCGATCGGCGAACTCTGTGACCACGAGAACTTTGACCTCGTGCTCGCGCCCGCGTCCGATCGCCTGGGGCTCCAAAGATTGATCAGCGCCTCGACACGTGCTCGCTTAATAAACCGCTGCAAGGCTCCCGTGTGGACCGCGGGCAAGTGCCTGGATCGCTCTTTGTTCAAATCCTCCATCCAGACGATCGCCTGCCTGCTTGACTTCGATTGCCCGACCGACAATCACCTGCGATTGGCGTCGGCGCTCGCATGGCGAACGGGGGCCAAGCTGCGCGTGGTAACACTGGTCTCCGATGCCGACGAAGGAACACTGGTGAATTCGCTGTATTCTCGAGCACCGCTGATGCCCGACGTAGCCGCTGCCCAGATCCGCTCCGCCTTTGTGGGTCTCCACTGCCCCGAGGTCGACGTCGCGGTTGGCGACGCGGTAACGGAACTGCCTCGGATGCTCAGCCGCTGCGACGCCGACGTGGCGTTCATCGGACCCGGTCAGGCGCTAGGTGGTGGATGGTCCACGCGACTCGCGCCTTACCTTGACCGCCTTCCCTGCCCCGCCATCTGTGTGGATGGCGCGTCCGCCTCTTTTGAGGGCTGGAGCTTTCAGGCCGGCGACAGCCGCGCGGTGGCCGCACATGGCCAAGCTATGGCAAGCTGACACGACACCTCGTCACATTGTGGGAAGAGCCAACTGCTCCTCAGTTGGCTCGGCTCAACAAAACCACGGCTCTTCCATGTACGGAATCACCGTGCGCGGAAGCAGCCGCAAATCCACCGGAGCCGGCCGACCGTGCGCCGCCTCCCACACGTCACTGAACAACTCTGCTCGGGAGCGACGCGCGGCCAGTCCCGCGCGTACAATGCGCGAGACCTGCTCGGCTAAGGCGTCCACCGCGGGATCCCGGTGGCGCCACGGGTAGACAAGCGCCTTGCGATCGAACTCTCCCACGAGGGAGCCCACGTCTTCGAGCTCCAGCAGCCGCGACCGGGCCGAGATCAACAGCCGCAGACTCCATTGCACCGGCGCGACATTTTCCACCAGTCCCAGCGCTTCAATCGTATCCAGCAGGCGACGAAACCCGTCGGCTGTTGTCCAGGGGGTAAATGGAATGAATGTCGGCGCCAAGGTCAGACCTAAGGCGCCGCACAAGCGCGTCACAGCCTCGAAGTCGGCGGCCGTGTGACCCTTGTCGAGCTTGCGCAGGATCTCATCGTCCACCGATTCCACCGCTGTC